>NZ_JAAOQS010000320.1:0-504 GCF_011603105.1 Rhodococcus sp. A14
ACCACACCCGCCCGGTCCGGTTCGTGTGGGTCCGCACCCGCACCGTCCGAGACGCCCTGCTGACCCGGATGCGGGAGCAATGGCGCACCGACCTGACATCCGACGGGATGAGCGCGGACGCGGTGGCGGCGCGGGTGGCCCGCGGCAACATTTTGTTCGACGCACCGGAGGTGATCATCCCGTTCTGCGTCCCCGACGGCGCCCACACCTACCCCGACAAGCGCCGGCAGGCGGCGGAGACGACGATGTTCACCGTCGCGGTCGGCGCCGCGGTGCAGGGGCTGCTGGTGTCGTTGGCCACCAAGGGAATCGGCAGCTGCTGGATCGGGTCGACGATCTTCGCCGCCGACATCGTCCGCAGCACCCTCGACCTCCCCGCCGACTGGCAACCCCTCGGAGCGGTCGCCGTCGGCCACCCCCTCGAACCACTCACCCCCCGACACGCCGCCGACCCCGGCGACGCCCTGATCGAGAGATGACCCACGCGCAATGAGCGCCGAATCA
>NZ_JAAOQS010000321.1:0-489 GCF_011603105.1 Rhodococcus sp. A14
TCTCGATCATCTTGTCGATCTCCGCCACATCACGGTCGGCCTTCTCCGCCCCCTCCGCGACCGCAGGCATCAACTTCTCCGTGTACAACTCCATGCCCTTCCCGGACGTGCAGATGAACCCGTCACCACTGCGACCGGCATACCGGGCCACCACCGGACCACCCGCGGCGATGTACACCGGAATCCCACCCTCGGGCACGTCGTAGATCGACGCCCCCCTCGTGGTGAAGTACTCCCCCTCGAAATCGACCCGATCGCCCAGCCACAGCTCACGCATCAACCGCACCGACTCCCGCAGCCGCGCGAACCGCTCCTTGAACTCCGGCCACTGACCCGCGAAACCCGTCGCGATCTCGTTCAGCGCCTCACCGGTACCCACCCCGAGCATGATCCGCCCCGGATACAGACACCCCATCGTCGCGAACGCCTGCGCCACCACCGCCGGGTTGTACCGGAACGTCGGCGTCATCACCGACGTCCCCAACTGCA
>NZ_JAAOQS010000322.1:0-462 GCF_011603105.1 Rhodococcus sp. A14
TCCGGCCATACAGCGCCGCCGTCAGGCCAAAGATGACCGCGCTTTCCATCTGCTGCGCAACGATGCCCGGGTTGACCACCGTGCCGCAATCGACTGCGCACACAACGCGATGCACGCGTGGCTTGCCGTCTTTCATCGACACCTCCACCACCTGCGCGACCACGGAGCCGAAGCTCGGGTGCAGCGCAATGCCGCGCGCACGCGGTGCGCCGTCAGCGGCTGGTGCCAGCGGCTGCCCCCAGCCGGCGGCCTGCGCTGCCGTGTCCAGCACCTTCAGCTCGCGCGGATGGTCCTTCAGCAAGTTACGCCGCATCGCCAACGGGTCAAGCTTGGCCGCGGCCGCCACCTCGTTGAGAAAGCCCTCCATGAAGAACCCGTTGTACGAATGCCCCACGCTGCGCCAGAAGCCTACGGGAACCGGCAGATCGACTGCCAGGTGCGCGATGTGCTCGTGCTCGATTT
>NZ_JAAOQS010000323.1:0-452 GCF_011603105.1 Rhodococcus sp. A14
CGACGCGCACTTCTTCGACGACCTGGGTGCCGACTCGATGGTGCTGGCCCGGTTCTGCGCCCGGGTCCGCAAGCGCCCGGAGTTGCCCTCGGCGTCGATGCAGGACGTCTACCAGCACCCCACCGTCCGGGACCTGGCGGCCGCGCTCGCCGGGCCGGTCGGCGGGCCCGCCCGCGCCGAGCCGGCCGCGGCCGTGCAGCCCGTGCCGGAGGCGCCGGTCCCGCGGCACTCCTGGGAGTTCGTCTCCTGCGGGGTGCTGCAGCTGCTGGTCTTCCTGGGCTGGACGTACCTGGCCACCCTGGTCGCGATGAGCGGCTACGACTGGATCAGCGCCGTGTCCGGCGTCGTACCGACGTACCTGCGCACGGTGCTCGTCGGCGGGGCGTACCTGATCGGCATGTGCACGCTCCCGATCGTGGTCAAGTGGGTGCTGATCGGCCGGTGGCGGCCCC
>NZ_JAAOQS010000324.1:0-446 GCF_011603105.1 Rhodococcus sp. A14
GTGGACGTGATCGAGGCTGGCTTTGCGGCAAGCTCAAACGGTGACTTTGAAGCGATCCGTGCGATTGCGCTGTCGGTCAAGGATTCGCGCATTTGCTCGCTCGCCCGCGCGAACGACCGTGATATTTCCCGCGCTGCCGAGGCGCTCAAGCCGGCGGGGCAGTTCCGCATCCACACGTTCATCGCCACATCGGCGCTGCACATGGAGAAGAAGCTGCGCATGTCGCCGGATCAGGTGTACGAGCAGGCGCGCCTGGCGGTGCGTTTTGCCCGCCAGTTCACCGACGACATCGAATTCTCGCCGGAAGATGGCAGCCGCTCCGACATGGACTTCCTCTGCCGCGTGCTGGAAGGCGTGATCGCCGAAGGCGCCACCACCATCAATCTGCCGGATACGGTGGGCTACGCGGTGCCGGAGGGCTATGCCGCGCTGATCCGTTCGGTGCG
>NZ_JAAOQS010000325.1:0-440 GCF_011603105.1 Rhodococcus sp. A14
AGCGCCAGTCGGCGCCAAGCTGGGTCGTCAGGCGGCGGATGGCGCTGAGCTCGCCGTAGCCGTCGTTCTCGATTTCCATCAGGCCGACCACGTCGGCATTGAGCTCGCGGATGGCGGCGACGATCTTGGCTTCCTGGCGTTCGAACTCGGCCTGTGTCTTGGCACCCCGATTGGCCGGATCGTCAAAGCCAGCCCCTTTGCCGTCTCCGTTGAAGTAGTTCAGCACGTTGAACGAAGCGACGCGCACATCGGCCTGGGCGTGGCGCGCAGGGGCACCCGCACGCGGGTTCGCAGCAGCATTGAAAGCCGGCGCGGCCGCACCCGGGACAGGCTGCAGGCGCCAGGCGTTGTAGCGCATATCAAGCACGCCCTGCACACCGCTCACGGTATAGCCGGCGCGCACTGGATTTACCGCCGACAGGCCCGGCGCCGGGTAACGC
>NZ_JAAOQS010000326.1:0-439 GCF_011603105.1 Rhodococcus sp. A14
GACCGTGGCCAACGAACTGCGCGGCGCGCTGGAAGGCGCCATGGCCCATCACGCACGCCGCGTCCTGGCCGATGCACACGCCGCGCGCCGCTGGTGGTGGCGCCTGGCAGATTGGTGCGCCTACCGGCTCGTGCGCCTTGGCGTCGTCATCAGCGGGCGCGCAGCACAGTATTAGTGGTACGGACATCTACAAAACAAACAAGACGGAGGAGACATGCAAGTCATCACAGCGGATGAGGCCGCGCGATTGGTGCAGCCCGGGTGGACGGTGGCATGCGCGGGGTTTGTCGGCGCGGGCCATGCAGAGGCCGTCACGCACGCGCTGGAACGCCGCTTTCTGACCACAGGCGAACCGCGCGATCTCACGCTGGTCTACTCCGCCGGACAGGGCGATCGCGCTACGCGCGGCGTCAACCATTTCGGCAATCCAGAGATGACG
>NZ_JAAOQS010000327.1:0-437 GCF_011603105.1 Rhodococcus sp. A14
GTAGGAGGTAATATGATGAGTGAAGCAATTATTCACGGTATCATCCTTGCATTTGGTCTTATCATTCCATTAGGTGTCCAAAATGTTTTCGTCTTTAATCAAGGCGCTAGTCAACCAAATATTTGGAGAGCTGCTCCTGTAGTCTTGACTGCATCTATATGTGATACATTATTAATATTAATTGCTGTACAAGGTGTATCCCTTGTACTCCTTACTTTTTCTTGGTTAACAACTACTCTGTATATGATTGGATTTTTCTTTCTTATGTATATGGGCTGGGTTATTTGGAGAAGTGATCATTCAAATGATGTAAAACAAGAAAAAAGCATGCCTTTAAAAAATCAAATTATTTTCGCCGCATCGGTTTCATTACTAAATCCACACGCAATTTTAGATACAATTGGTGTAATCGGAACAAACTCTATACAGTACATAGG
>NZ_JAAOQS010000328.1:0-436 GCF_011603105.1 Rhodococcus sp. A14
GACCAGCGTGGCGGCACCCAGTGACACCTCGTCCATGCCGTCCTTGCCGTAGACGACCACGGCGTGCTTCGCGCCCAGCCGCTGCATCACGCGCACCTGAATGCCGACCAGGTCCGGATGGAACACGCCCATCAGGATATTCGGCGCGCCGGCCGGGTTGGTCAGCGGCCCCAGGATGTTGAAGATCGTGCGCACGCCCAGCTCCTTGCGGATCGGGGCGACGTTCTTCATGGCCGGGTGGTGGTTGGGCGCGAACATGAAGCCGATGCCGACCGTTTCGATCGATTCGGCCACCTGCTCGGGCGTGAGCATGATGTTCACGCCCAGCGCTTCGAGCACATCGGCACTGCCCGACTTGGAGCTGACGCCGCGTCCGCCATGTTTGGCGATGCGCGCGCCGGCGGCCGCCGCCACGAACATCGAGGCGGTGGAGATG
>NZ_JAAOQS010000329.1:0-435 GCF_011603105.1 Rhodococcus sp. A14
ATCCGGACGCCGCACCGGGTAAGTTCGTGGTTGATGGTGCGGCCGTGAGGGTCGGCGCCGAATGTGGTCAGCAGCGTGGTGGCTATTCCGAGCCGGCCGAGGCTCCACGCGAGGGCGGCGGGGCTGCCGCCGACACGTTCGCGGCAGTTGCCGTCAGCATTGAGTGTGATGTCGATGAGGGATTCCCCGACGACGGCGATGTCGCATCGGGCGGTGGAGGTGGTGGTCATGTCGGAACGCTTCTCTGCTGGTTCGGGAAGGTGTGGGCCGGTAACGGTGCTCACGGTTCGGTTCCGTCTCAGGCCTGTTGAGGGGTGGGCGGTGGTGGCTGCCCGCCGGTGAGATCGCCTGGCTGTCAGAGAATGTCGGTGCGAAACTGATGCCGGCCGTCCATGGTGCGAGGCACGAAGCCGCCAGCGACCGTGTCTCCTATTG
>NZ_JAAOQS010000032.1:0-79546 GCF_011603105.1 Rhodococcus sp. A14
GACGGGCCTTCGAACTCCTCGACACCACCATCCCCCACACGGTCAGGTAGCCAGAACAACCACAACCGAAAACGACGAACCCCCAGCTCAACCGGGGGTTCGCTCGTTCTAATAGCAGTAACTTCGGATTAGTCGGCCGGTGGGGGGAACTTCAGCTGAAGCGCTCGCCGGGCCGACGACAGATGATGCCGCATCGTCGCCGCGGCGGCCTCCGGGTTGTGGGTGACGATCGCGGCGAGGATGGCCTCGTGCTCCCTGACGGAGTCGGTCCGCGGCTGCTCGCGGTCGGCGTCGCGGTACTGCTGCATGACGAGCGGGTACAGCAGGCTGTCGACGAACCTGGTGAGCGTGGCCTGCCGCGCCGCCCGCTTGACCTGTTCGTGGAACTTGCGGTTGAGATTCGCGTACTCCTCGCGCCCACCCGGTACCTGCCAGTCCCACATGCGCTTACAGGTTTCGGTCATCGCGGCGATGTCCGTATCGGTGGCGCGTTCGGCGGCCTTCGCCGCCAGCGCTGCCTCCATCACCGCGCGGGTCTCCAGTATCTCGACCGCCTCGTCCACCGAGAACGAGCGGGTGCGAGCGCTGCGGTTCGCCTCGGCGGTGACGTAGCCCTCCTGCGCGAGGCGCGCGAGCACGGAACGGATCGTCCCGCGCGAGACCTGGAGCTGCGTGGTGAGCTCCGATTCGGTGAGGCGTGAGTCCGGTTCGTAGTGACCGGAGAGGATCAAAGCACGCAGATCGTGGTAAGCCTGCGATGTCCGGTTGGCACCCGAATCCGGGCTGTCGTTGCCCGGGCCCGTGCCCGTAGCTAGCACCATGGTGTGTCACCTCGAGTAGTCGTGGATCTGGCGGGCAGACGCGTCACGCACAGCGCCCCACGTGATGTTGTACAACAACATCACCGGTTACGTATCGAGCGATCGATGGGAACGCGGTTAGGCGGCAGCAAAACTTTCCCTTCCTGCCTCAACTAGTCAGTACTGACGTCCACATTGTTGCACAATTCGCACCCTCCGGCCCACGAGAAACCCGACCCCGAAATACACGTGCTCGCCGGCGCACCGTCAGTGATGCGCCGGCGAGCACGTTCGCGAATCAGAACAACCAGGGGACCTCGTCGTGACCGAAGTCGTGGAAGTCGCCGAACCGCCCCGAGTAGAACACCAGGCCGGTGCCCTCCCGGCAGCGCATGTCGGTGACTTCGCCGTAGAAGACGCGGTGGTCGCCGATGTCGTGGGCGCTGTGGACCCGGCATTCGAGCTGGGCCAGAGCATCTTTGATCAGCGGCAGACCCGAGCGGCTGTGATCGCAGGGCAGGTCGTCGAATCGGGCGCCGCCCCGCGTGGCGAAGCGACGGGCGAGAGCTTCTTGACGGGAGCCGAGGACGGACACGGCGAACGAGCCCGCGGCTTCCATGGCCTCGGTGGTGCGGGAGCCGTGGGTAAGCGAGACGAGCAGGATCCCCAGTGGTGAACCGGCCCATGCTTCGTCGCATGTCCGTCGGGGTGGGCGCGTGGAATGCCGGTAGGGTCATCGTGGGCCTACTTACTGTGGTACCGGACTTCGAAGGTGACAACGCCCTCGTCCGTGCTCCAGGGGCCGTGCGGCATACCCGGCGGCCGGCAGGCGTACATCCCCGCGGTGAAGGTCTCGCCGAGGGTCAGATCGGTGAACGACCCCTCGAGGATGTAGACCTCCTCCCAGAAGTCGTGTTTCTGCACGCCCATCGGCGTCGAGTCGGCACCGGGTTCGTAGCGCAGGATCCGGGTGGCGACGTTGCCTTCCGGGTCCTTGGCGAGGATGCGTTCGGTGATCTTCGGATCGTCCCACGGACATACTGTCCACTTGACGTCGGTGACCGGGAAGAATTCGAATTCGGGCTTGGACATGATGGTTTACTCGCTTTCCGCTTTGTAGCCGTCGGTGAACTGCTGCACCCGCCGCGACGGTGTTGTCGTAGTTGCGGTACGTGTACGCGCCCTTCACCACGAAAGGGGCACCGGCGTAGAACATCTCGTACTGCTGGTGTCGTCCGGCGAATTCGGAGCCGATGATTTCCAGGCCAGCTTGAAGAGCTTGACGCGCTCCTCGGACGGCACACCGGGGGACTGGACGTAGTGTTCGATGTCCCGGGACGTCAGCGGGCTGGTGAGGTCCTTGACGCTCGACGGGAGTTGCAGCTCGCCGCCGCCGACGAGGTCGCGCAGGATCGCGATCACCCGCGGGTAGATCTCCGACTGCAGGCCCATCGACCCGTACAGGGCCTGCCTGCCCGGCAACCACATTCCGGCCGAATCCGGCTCGGCGGTGTACTCGGCGGCCAGCACCGCGGAACGGACTCCGCTGACGAGTGCGGCGAGCTCGCCGAGCTTCTCCTGAACGCTGGGGATCTTGTCCACCCCGTTGACCTGGGTGACCCGACGCGCAACGCCCGCAATGAATTCCAGCTTCGTCGCGAAGCGGATCTGCGACTGCCAGTTGCCGAGAACGTGGGCGCCCGTCTCGAAGAAGGCCGGCGTGGTCGAGGAGACCCCCGAGGGTCTCATCCGTGGTTCGCAGATGCTACCGGCGGAGCGATCGCCGACGAAATCTTCGTCTCGTGCATCAGCCGCTCGGCCCGGACGACAAGGACTTCGCCGTCGGGTTCGTGGTCCCGACCAACGCCCCCGGTCTCGAGCAGTACGTCCGCCGCCCGTACATCCCGGCCGCGACGAGCTCATTCGACTACCCACTGACCTGCCGCTACGACGAGCCCGATTCGCTCCTCGTCTTCGACGACGTCCTCGTGCCGTGGGACCGAGTGTTCGTCGACCGCGACACCACCGGTGTCCGCCGTCAGTGCGACGGTGCGGGCCCACCGGGATCGTCGTCGATAATGGTCGCATGCGGTCGCGGAGGAAGATCTTGGACGCCACGCTCGACTTGATCGCGAGTGACGGCTTCGAGGGGGTCACCATCGCGGCGGCGGCGCAGAGTGCGGGCGTCACGCGACAGACCGTGTATTCCATCTTCGGGTCGCGCGAAGAACTGGTGTCGCAGGCGATCGCCGGTCTCGCCGTCGAGGTGCTGGGCGGGATCCACTCCCGATCGAACGCCACCGACACCACGTGCGAGTACGTCGTCGAACTCATCGTCGCGGGCCGGGCCGCCGTGCGCGCGCATCCGGTGCTGGCTACCCTGCTCCAGGCGGAACGGGGCAACCCTGTCTTCGACACGGGCATGATGTCCCGCGCGAAACCCGTAGCGCGCGAACTGCTCGCGCCGCTCGTCGAGCGCGACCCCGGCGTGGAGTCGAGTCTGGACGACATCGTGGAGATCGCACTTCGGCTGGCGTTGTCGGTCGTCCTCTTCGACGACGACGCCGTTCACACCGACGACGACCTGCGCCGGTTTCTCACCCGCTGGCTCCTGCCCGCGATGCCGTCCAGCTCGTAACGGCAGTCACAGTAACTTCTTGACACATCTGGCTCAGAGTGTCTAGTTTGAGCTCGCCTAAGAGAAATGCTCCACGCTGATCTTTCGACATCTCGCCGAGTGAGTCCGTCTGTGATCCGGGGGAAGCTGTGTCTGCACTCAATCGCCGCTCCTTTCTGGCCGGGGCCGCTGCCGCGGGGGTCGCGTTGGCGAGTCCGCGCATCGCGCAGGCCGGGACCGGCCTCGCGGGCCGCCGGACGACCGTGCCGCTCACCCGCGAAGATCGCCGGGTCATCGTCGTCGGGTCGGGGTTCGGCGGCGGCGTCGCGGCGCTTCGGCTCGCGGAGTCCGGGGTGCCCGTTCTCGTGCTCGAGCGTGGAATGCGCTGGCCCACAGGGCCGGACGCGGAGACTTTTCCCCGTGCGACCGCGCCGGACAAGCGCATCCTCTGGTACCGGTCCAGTCCGCAGCTGTTCGGTGAGCCGGTGGCGCTGGAGCCGTACACCGGTCTGCTCGAGGCGGTGCCCGGCGACAACATGACCGCACTGTGTGCGGCGGGCGTCGGCGGTGGTTCCCTGGTCTACCAAGGGATGACGTTGCAACCGGCCGAGGCCGTCTTCAACGCGCACCTGCCCGAAGCACTCGACTGGGCCACCATGGACCGAGTTCACTACCCACGGGTCGCGCAGATGTTGCGGCTCGCCGTCGCCCCCGACGAGTTGATCGACAGCCCGAATTACCAGGCCGCGAAAGTGTTTGCGCAGAACGTGCAGCGAGCGGGACTGCCCGTGTCGAAGATCCCGATGCCGATCGACTGGAACTTCGCGCTCGACGAACTCCGCGGCCGCATGAAACCCTCGTACACCAACGGCGACGGCGCCCTCGGGGTCAACAACGGCGGCAAGCACTCGGTCGACGTCACCTACATCGCTGCCGCGGAAGCGACCGGCCGGGTGACGGTGGAAACCCTGCACCAGGTCACCGATGTCGAACGCGCCCCAGACGGCCGCTGGACCGTGTACGTCGACCGGATCGATACGTCCGGCAACGTGCTCGAGAACAAGATCCTCACCACGAGCGCCCTGGTGATGGCCGCCGGCAGCCTCGGCACCACCAAGTTGCTGGTGCGCGCGGCGGCGACGAGCCGGATCCCGGATCTGCCGGACGGACTCGGGACCGGTTGGGGAACCAACGCCGACCGAATCTATGTCTGGACGAGCCTCGAAGAAGAGTTCGGTGCCCCGCAGGGTGGCCCGGTCGTCTACGGCAGTCTGAACTGGGACGACCCCGCCACCGCCGTCACGGTCATTCAGGCGTCGATGCCACCACTGTCCTTCGACGCACGCAGCACCATGCTCGTCGGATACGGCGTCAGCGACGGACGTGGGAGTTTCGTGTACGACTCGGCCACCGACGACGCAGTCCTGCGCTGGCCGAAGGAAGGCGACGCCGTCATCCAGAACGGCCGCATCGACCCGATGGTGCGGAAGATCGCCGGGCCGGGAAGCCTACTCACGGACACCAACGCGCTGTTCCCCTCCACCTGGCATCCGCTCGGCGGGGCGTCGATGGGCTCCGTCTGCGACCTCGAAGGGAGAGTGCTCGGCCAGCGCGGACTGTATGTGCTCGACGGCGCGCTGATGCCCGGGAACACCGCGGCCTGCAACCCGTCGATGACCATCGCCGCGGTCGCCGAACGCGCCCTGGACCATCTGGTCGCCCGAGACGTCGGCACGGTGATCTGACCATGCACACCACCCCTACTCGTCTTCGCCGCTCGCACACACCGCACGCTGTCCGGGTCGCCGTCCTCACCGTCGTCAGCTGCATAGCCGCCGCGGTCGCGCTCACTGCCGGCGCTCATCCGGCACACGCCGCCCACGGCGACGACTTATACACTCCGCCAGCCGAATTCGCGTCGGCTCCGGGATCGATCATCCGCACCGAACCGATGCCGTTGTTCGCCTCGGTGCCCGGAACGGACGGCACCTGGCCGGGCGCCGGGCAGCGGGTGATGTACACGTCGCGGCTGCAGGACGGTTCCCCGACAGCGGTCACCGGGACTTTCATCGACGCCACCCGGCCCTGGAATGGCAGCGGCACGCGGCCGACCGTGATCATCGCGCCCGGCACGGTCGGGCAGGGTGATCAGTGCGCCCCGTCGCACGCGTTCTCCACAGGGCTGAACGTGACCACGGCCCCGTTCTCGTTGTCCGCCAACCAGGAAGCGCTGTCGGCCAACGTGTGGAGCGCGATGGGAGCGCGCGTCTTCGTCACCGACTACATCGGCCTCGGCACCCCCGGAGTCCACACCTACGTCAACCGGCTCGAAGAAGCCCACGCCGTTCTCGACGCCGCGCGCGCCGCGAACGCACTCGGCGGCAGCGGTCCGACGACGCCACTGGCCCTGTGGGGATACTCCCAGGGCGGTGGAGCCGCCGCGGCCGCCGCGGAGCTCCAGTCCTCCTTCGCCCCGGAACTGAACGTCAAGGGCACCTGGGCGGGCGGACCACCGGCCGATCTCCTCACCGTGCTCGGCCAGATCGACGGCAACCTCATCGGCGGTGCCATCGGGTTCGCGATCAACGGCTTCGTCGCACGCCATCCCGAGTTGCAGAAACCACTGCACGAACGCATCACTCCCGAGGGCCAGGCAATGCTGAACACGCTGAGCACCGAGTGCATCGGTGACGTCATCGCCAACCAGCCGTTCCTGCGCACCAGCACGTACACGAACGACCACAAATCCTTGCTCGACAACCTACGCGACATCCCCGAAGCCGCCCCCGTCTTCGACGCGCAGCGCCTCGGCACCCTCACCCCGAGCAGCCCGGTGCTCGTCACCAGCGGTCGCAACGACGACACCGTGCCCTACGAGCAGGCCCGCCAACTCGCCACCGACTGGTGCGACCGAGGCGCACAGGTCACCTTCCGCACCAACGACCTACCGCCCATCGCACCGGGCACCACCATCCCCAACCACTTCGGCCCCGAACTCATCGACGGCTACGACACCAACGGCGCCGTGTCCTACATCGTCGACCGGTTGAACGACACCCCGATCGCCGAGGGCTGCAGAGTGAACTGACACCGGTGGGTCTTCGATCGCGAAGACGACGCGACGCCAGGGTGGTTACGGCACGAGGCCGCGACCACCCTGGCGCTCACCGAGGGTGTGTCAGAGCGACGCGTCGGCGACAGCGCGGGAGTGCTCCAACTCGTCGGGGACGGAGAGTTCCGCCGCGAGGGCGTCGGGATCGGGGGCACCGGGCCCGAAGTGGGCGTACTTTTCGATGTGCTGGTCCAGGGACAGCGGGCTCGGGGTGCCGTAGGTGAAATACGACTCCCACGGCAGCTTGGCGCCTCCGACGGCCAGTCCGGTGTCGATGTCGGACATCTGCCAGGTCTTGGTCTCGGCGTCCGGGTCCAAGTGCAGGTAGCCGGCCTCGCCGAACAGCTCGATGCGGTTGCCGCCCGGTTCGAAGACGTACAGGAACTGGCTCTGCGTGATGCCGTGCTTGTCGGGGCCGGCTTCGATCTGAATGTCGTAGTCGCGGAACATCTCCACGGCGTCGATGTTGTGCTGCCCGGTGCCGTAGAAGAACGCGAGGTGGTGCAGCTTGCCGTGCCCGCCGGTCATGTCGCGCATGCAGGCGACCTCGTGACCGAGCAGGTTCGAGCTCATCCACGCCCCGATCTCGACGTTGCCGTCGACGACCCGCTCGGTGGTCCGGAATCCGAGGTGCCGTTCGAAGGAGTCCTTCACCGCGGTCACGTCGGACGACATCAGGTTGAGGTGGTCGATGCGCTTGACGGGGATACCCTGCAGCGGCTTCTTGGACGGCCGGGTGAGGATCTTGCTCCGCAGTTCCGGGGGAGCGACGTACTTCTCGGCTTCCCACAACAGCTGCAGATTGTGTCCGTCGGGTGACTGGTACTCGAAGGTCTTGCCGTACCCGAACTGGTCTTCGCTCCACGTGCCGTCGACGTTGCCGTCTGTCAGTGACTTGGCCCGTCGCTCGAGCGCTTCGGGAGAACTCGTCCGCATCGCGGCGTGGCCCATCCCGGCCTCGGGTGCTTCGGTGATCTTCAGGCTCCACTGATACGGGTCCTCGTATCCGCGCAGGTACACCGACTGCCCTTCCCTGTGGGTCACGTACATCCCGAGGAACTTCGTGAAGAAGTCCAGCGTCTCCTGCGGCTTGGGGCTGAACAGTTCGGCACGGGCGAGGTGCGCGATGTCGAAACGAGCGTCACTCATGGCTTCTCCTGGTTTCCGACGTCCGGGCCTGCTGCACCGGTTGTGGTCGATGTCACGAGCGTGGCGGACGGGGTCCGGGGCGGTCAGCGCCTTTCGTGATAGCCGAACAGCGGTCGCGTGATGGCGCTCGCTGTCCGGCACAGCCGAATCGCCGGTCCCGGACCTGCGAATTCTTCCTAGCGTCGACCGCATCACCCCGCCTGCCCAGGGAAGGCCTAGAAGATGAGTCGATTGAAAGCCGCGATCGTCGGATCCGGGAACATCGGTACGGATCTGATGTACAAGCTGCTGCGGTCCGAGCACGTCGAACCCGTGTGCATGGTGGGCATCGACCCCGACAGCGAGGGATTGGCCCGGGCCCGCCAGGAGGGCCTCGAAGCCTCCGCCGGCGGACTCGACTGGCTCCTGGCCCAGCCGGAACTGCCGGACTTCGTGTTCGAGGCGACGTCGGCGAAGATCCACGCCGCCGCGGCGCCGCGCTACGCCGACGCCGGAATCACCGCCATCGACCTCACCCCGGCCTCGGTCGGCCCGTACGTCGTCCCCGCGGTCAACCTCGACGCGCACCTGAGCGCACCCAACGTGAACATGGTCAGCTGCGCCGGCCAGGCCACCATTCCGATCCTCTACGCCATCAACGAGGTCGCCGACGCCTCCTACGGCGAGATCGTCGCCGCCATCGCCTCCCACAGTGCCGGCCCCGGCACCCGGCAGAACCTCAGCGAATTCAGCGAGAAGACCGGCCGCGCCCTCGCCCAGGTCGCCGGCGCCGACCGCGCCAAGGCGATCTCGGTGATCAACCCGGCCGAACCGCCGATGAACATGCGCGACACCGTCTACGCCAAGGTCCGCAACCCCGACCCGGCCGCCATCGAACGCGCCGTGGTCGACATGGTCGCCAAGGTCCAGCGGTACGTCCCCGGCTACTCGCTGCGCCTGGTCGACGTCGACGGCGACCTGGTCACCGTGATGCTCGAGGTCGTCGGCGCCGGCGACTTCCTGCCCACCTACGCCGGCAACCTCGACATCATCACCGCCGCCGCCGTCCAGGTGGCCGACGTCATGGCCCAGCAGAACCTCGTCCAGGGAGCAGCACAGTGAGTAAGAAGATCACGATCGTCGACACGACCCTGCGGGACGGCATGTCGTCCGTGTCGCACCGGTTCACCCCGCAGAACGTCGCCGACATCGCGCGCGGCCTCGACAAGGCCGGCGTGCCGACCATCGAGGTCGCGCACGGCATCGGACTCGGCGCCTCCTCGATCCAGTACGGGTTCGCCGCCGCCACCGACCCCGACTACGTGCGCGCCGCGGTCGATGCCGTCGAGAACGCCGACATCGCCGCCCTCTACGTGCCCGGCATCGCGACCCTCGCCGAACTGCAGCAGGCCATCGACGCCGGCATCAAAACGGTCCGCGTCGCGGTGCACTGCACCGAGGCCGACTGCGGGCAGCAGCCGGTCGAGTGGGCCAAGGAGCTGGGCCTGACGGTGATGACGTTCCTGATGATGAGCCACAAGCTCGACCCCCAACCCCTCGCCGAGCAGGCCGCCAAACTCGACTCCTACGGTGCCGACGTCGTCTACGTCGTCGACTCCGCCGGTGCCATGGTTCCCCGGCACGCCGGTGACCGGGTCGCCGCTCTGCGGCAGGCCATCACCGCCGACATCGGGTTCCACGCCCACAACAACCTCGGTGTCGGGATCGCCAACGCGCTGACCGCCGCGGAGAACGGGGCCACGTTCATCGACGGGTCCCTGCGCGGTCTCGGCGCCAGCGCCGGCAACGCGCAGACCGAGGTCCTCGCCGCTGCGTTCGAACGCGCCGGCTGGGACACCGGGGTCGACCTTTTCCCGCTCATCGACACCGCCGAACACATCGTCGCACCGCTGATGAAGGAACCGCAGATCGTCGACGAGACCGCACTGGTCCTCGGCTACGCCGGTGTGTACTCCACGTTCTTCCACCCCACCAAGCGGGCCGCGAAGAAGTTCGGGGTGCCCGCCCGCGACATCCTCATGGAACTCGGTCGTCGCGGTGTCATCGGTGGTCAGGAAGACATGATCATCGACGTCGCCTCCGAACTCGCAGGCCGCACCTACGAGACCCCGGCCCCGGCCGGGGTCTGACAGGCAAGGAGCACCATGACCACGACGGAATCCGTACCCGGGGTGACCGAGGTTCGTCACCTCATCGGTGGCGACTGGGCGGCCGCCTCGGACGGGGCGACCTTCGAAACCTGTGATCCGCACGACGGTTCACTGCTCGGGACGGTCCCCCGCGGAACCGCCGACGACGGCGAGGCTGCGATCACCGCGGCCCGCACCGCATTCGATGACGGTCCGTGGCCGCGGATGTCGCCGAAGGAGCGTGCGAAGATCCTGCACGCAGTAGCCGACAAGGTCGACGAACACCGTGAGGAACTCGCGCTGATCGAGACCCGTGACGGCGGCAAGAGCATCAACCAGTCCCTGCACGCCGAGATCCCGCGGGTGGCACACAATCTGCGGTTCTTCGCCGACTATGTGTCGATGGCCGCCAACGAGGCCTACCCGGACGGCGACCTGCTCTCCTACGTTTTGTACCCACCCGCCGGGGTGGTGTCGGCGATCAGCCCGTGGAACGCGCCGCTGATGCTCGCGACGTGGAAGATCGCCCCCGCATTGGCCTTCGGCAACACCACCGTTCTCAAACCCGCACCGCAGACGCCGCTCACCGCGCACCGGTTCGCGCAACTCGCCCTCGAGGCCGGCCTTCCCGAAGGCGTGCTCAACGTGGTCCACGGATTCGGGGGCGAGGCCGTCGCCGGTCCGCTCACCGCGGACCCGAGGGTCGACCGGATCACGTTCACCGGTTCGAGCGCCACCGGCGTGCGGATCCTCCAGGCCGCCGCGGTGAACCACACCCCGGTCTCGGCGGAGATGGGCGGCAAGTCCGCGAACATCGTCTTCGACGACGCCGACCTCGACGTCGCTGTTCCGATGGCGATCCGGGCGATCTTCGGCGGCAACGGGCAGGTGTGCCTGTCCGGCTCCCGCCTGCTGGTGCAGAACTCGATCATGGACGAATTCCTCGACCGGTTCACCGAGGAGGCGAAGAAACTCACCGTCGGCGACCCGAAAGACCCGTCGAATTTCCTCGGCCCGCTGATCGAGCAAAGACACCTCGAGAAGGTGCACGGCTACGTCGAACTGGCCCAGGAGGAGGGCGGCAAGGTCGTCACCGGTGGGTCGCGGCTCACCGACGATGCGCGGGCGAAAGGCTTCTACTACCCGCCCACGGTGATCACCGGGCTCACCAACGACTCGCGCACCGCGCGTGAGGAGATCTTCGGGCCCGTCGAGACCGTCCTCGGGTTCGACACCGAGGACGAGGCGCTGCGCATCGCGAACGACTCGCCGTACGGGTTGGCAGGGATTCTGTTCACCGACAACCTCAACCGTGCGCACCGCATGGCCGCACGGTGGAAGGCCGGCACGGTGTGGATCAACACCTTCTTCGAGCGCGACCTCCGACTGCCGTTCGGTGGCGAAGGCAGCAGCGGCCTCGGACGCGAGGGCGGCCAGTACTCCCGCGAATTCTTCACCGAGCCCCGAGCGGTCACCATCCGCCTGCGGAGCTGATCGAACTCGTCCACCAGTGGCCGGGGCGGTACCCACCGTCCCGGCCTTCGTCTTCCCGAACCGAGGAGAACTGTGCTGTGACTACACCCGACCTTTGTGTCGTCGTCGGTGCGACCGGTGCGATGGGCACCGAAATCACCCTGCGATTGGCCCGCCGCGGGCTGCGAGTGCTGGCCGTCGCCCGCAGAGGCGACGAACTCGAGAAGCTCGCGATCTCCGACGACCTGATCACGCCGTGCGTGGCCGACATCGCCGACGACACTGCAATCGACACGATCTCTGCGTGTATCGACTCGCCCGTTCGGATGGCGCTGTTCGCCGCCGGCCTCCCGGTGCGGGGTTCCGTCGACACGATTCCACCAGGCGACCTGGCCGTGGCGACGAACATCAAGGTGGGCGGACTCGTCCGCCTCCTGCACGCCGTCCGCGACCATCTCGTCGACGGCTCCCGCTTCGTCACCATCGCCGGCTCCCTCGGTCTCGAACCGGGTCCGCTCGATGCGGCGCCCGGCACGGCGAACGCGGCGGTCTTCAACCTCATGCGCCAACTCAGTGCCCTCTACGGGCCGAAGGGTGTCACCACCCACACGATCGCTCCCGGACCGGTGGACACTCCGAGGCTGCGTGCCTTCGTCGAAACCGAATCCGCCGAAACCGGGCAGGATCCGGAGAAGATCTGGAACCGCTACCGCGCCAAGACCAGCCTCGGTCGGCTGCCGACGCTCCAGGAGATCGGCTGGATCGTCGAGACCCTGCTCGCTCCGGAGGCCGCGGTGCTGCACGGCTCGGTGATCAACGTCGATGCCGGAACCCGCCACGGAATCCACTGACCGACTCCCGAAAAGGATTGTCACCTATGCCTGTCGCCCACTTCCACCTCGTCGACGGCGCCTACACCGCCGAGCAGCACCGAGAACTGCTCACCGCCGCGAGTCGGTGCTACTCCGAGGTTCTCGACTCACCGATGGACCGCGTAAGGGCGTTCATCGTGCGATACCGGCCCGACGATGTCGCTGTCGCGGGAACCACCGTTACAGACGGCGCGCCCGCGGCGCCCTATTTCACGGCGATCGTGCTCGCCGGACGCCCCGCCTCGCAACGTCAGGAACTTGCGGCGCGGTTCACCGATCTGATTGTCGACATCCTCGGTGCGCAGCGTGCGCTCGTGCGCGGACAGATCATCGAAGTCGACCCGGCGAACTGGGCGATCGCGGGGACCGCGGCCGCCACGACTCGTGCCGGTGAGATCACGGCTCGTGCCCAGGCCGTGCCCTGAGCTGCACCACACATACGTATGGGCGGCCGCGACATTCGTCGCGGCCGCGCCAGCCGTCGGCACTCGGTTCAGAACCCCCAGGGCTCGTCGCGCCCGAGGAGTTCCAGCGACCGGAAACTGCCGGTGTAGAAGACGAGCGGGTGCCCGTCGTCGTACCAGAGTTGCTCGACCCGGCCCACGTGCAGCGTGTGGTCGCCCGCGGGGTGCGAGGCGACCACGGTGCACGCGAGATGCACCAGAGCGCCTTCGAGGAGCGGCACGCCCCTGCGCCACACGAACCGAACCCGATCCGGTTCGTGTGCCGCGCCCGCGAAGTGCAACGACACAGGTTCCTGGTCTCCGGCGAGAATCGAAACGCCGTACGTCCCGGTCTCTCTGATCTTCGTGTCCATCTTCGCGCGTGTGGAGATGGACACGAGCACCAGCGGTGGGTCCAGCGACACCGAGGTGAACGCATTGGCGGTCATCCCATGCACCGAGTCCTCGTCTTCGCATTCGGCGGTGGTCACGATGGTGACACCGCTGGCGAACCGTCCCAGCGCCTTCCGCAGGTGTAGCGGCGTCACCTCGGGATCGAGTTCGCCCACTGTCTCGGTCATGGCTGCGCTCCTCGTCGTCGGTTCCACTCAGCCCCGGACGATCCTCAGATCGTCGTTGCCGATCAGGTCGGGCCGGGTCCAGCCGTCCACGTCGTACTCGGACATGCACTGTTCGGCGAATCCCTTGAGCGCCAGATCCTGTCCGGTCGCCTGGTAGGCGAACAACGTCTGGAAGCGGACGGCCTCGTGATCGCCGCCGTAATTGCGCTCGTAGAGTTCGTGCCGCCCACCGAACTCGGTGCCGACGGCGTCCCACAGCAACTTGAGCAACTGGACGCGGTCGATCGCGGCGACGCCGTTCGATCCGCGGACATACTGGTCGAGGTAGGGACGCATGGCCGGGTTCGCCCAGTCGCTCGCATGGGAGTTCAGGTAGATCAGCCCGCTGCCCAGCACCTGCTGGATGATCTCCTTGACCCGCGGGTACCCCACACCCATGAAGGTGCGATAGGCGAGGCCGTAGTTCAGGTTCGGCTGGACGGCGCCGTTCACCCACTGTTCGGGTGACTTGGCCATCGCGTCGGACAGCCCCCAGAACATGTCGCGCCAGTTGAGGATCTCCCCGATCTGCATCTGCACACCGCGGAATCCCGCGGAGCCGGTCATTTCCACACCCTTCATCACACAGCCGGCGATGAAGTCGAGCTTCACCGCGAGCCGAGCGCATCCGTGGAACATGAAGCGGGAGAGAAATCCCGACTTCATGACGAAGCCGTTCGCGGTGTCGGTGTCGTAGGCGAAGACGTTCTCCCACGGCACCAGCACCCGGTCGAACACCATGATCGCGTCGTTCTCGTCGAACCTGCTCGACAACGGATAGTCGAACGGCGTGCCCATCACCGCAGCGTTCATCTCGTAGGAGGTGCGGCAGAACAACTTCAGTCCTGGCGAATCCATCGGCACCGTGAAGATCAGGCCGTATTCCTTCTTGCGCAGCGGCAGTCCGTAGTGGGCGATGAAATTCGCGTTAGTGATCGCCGATCCCGTCGCGACGACCTTCGCGCCGGACACGATCAGACCCGCATCGGTCTCCTCGACCACGTGCACGCACACGTCGGCGGTTTCGTCGGCCGGCTTGTCGCGGTCGATCGGCGGATTGACGATGGCGTGGTTGAGGTAGAGCATCCGCTCCTGCGCGTGCTTGTACCAGCGCAGGGCGTTGTCGCGGTACGGGCCGTAGAAGTCGGCGTTGGCTCCCAGCGTGCCGAGGAACGAGGCCTTGTAGTCGGGCGACCGGCCCAGCCAGCCGTACACCTCACGCTGCCAGGCCACGATCGCGTCACGGGCGAGCACCAGGTCGTCCGCACTTCGAGCGGTCTTGAAGAAGGGGTGCGTGAAGCCGCCGTTTCCGGTATCGGTGGGCACCGCCAGCACGCCCTTCGCCTCCGGCTGGTGCAGTGCGTCGTACATCCGCGCCACCGACCGCGCCGAGTTACGGAAAGCCGGATGGGTGGTGACGTCGTCGACGCGCTCCCCGCGGAAGTAGACCTCGCGGCCGTCGCGCAGCGACTCGAGGTACTCGTCGCCCGTCATGGGCCGGACGTCGTTCGGAACTCCGACGCGATCGTCGACGAATGCTGATGTGGTCATGGAGTCACTCCTGGTCTCGTTGGGCAGGAACCTGTTTCGGAAGGCGAGGACGTCGGCGCGCCTCGGTCACCGCTGTCGGTGTCGTACTCGACGGGGTGGGGTATATTGACCCGAACGCCAAGTTCCTGTGATCTGGAACACTATTAGGCGGAGGTGTGGTGGAACATGGCTGAGCGCGAACAATCGAATGACTCCGCGCGCACCGACGTGCCCGCGATCGTCTCTCTGCGAACACGGGAGCTCGATACCGGGGAGGGCCGTATGCAGTGGGCGAGCACGCTGGAGCGGCTCTACTGCGAGACGGACGTGGCGTGGCCGGAGCCTCGGCGTCACTTCGACGCGGAGTGGGGCGGGCGACCGTTCGGTGATCTGCATGTCAGCACGATCCGGGCCGACGCGCACACCGTCGTCCGATCGCCGGCGATGATCCAGTCCGATTCGGGGGAGGGGTATTTGGTCTGCCTCGTCACGGACGGAAGCGTGGAGGTCCGGCAGTCCGGCCGGGCCACGGTGGTGGAGCCGGGTTCCTTCGCGCTCCTCGACTGCGCCGCACCGTTCGTGTTCCACTCACCCGCCCCGTTCCGACAGGTCGTGGTTCGATCCCCCCGCGAGGTGCTCACGTCGCGCCTTCCGGGACGAATCGTCGAACACGGCACGGCGCGCTCGATTCACGGCGACACCGGGGCTGGCGGACTGGTCGGTCGGTTGTTCGTCGATATCGCGGACATGGACGCGCCGATGTCGCAAGGTGCTGCCGTGTCGTTCGCATCCTCCGCCGTCGACATGTTTGCCACGGCCCTGACCGAGGGCCTATTGGCGACCAGCGCTGCAGACCTGCACCGCACGGAGGACCTCACGCGGGTTCAGCGGGTGATCGAACAGAATCTCCACGACGCCGACATCACGCTGTCGGACATCGCCGCGGCAGCGGGTATGTCGCTGCGCACCGTGCACAAGCTGTTCAATGCGGAGGGCACCACGACGCGGGCCTGGCTGTACCAGGCCCGCCTCGAGGCTGCGCGAAAGTACCTGCTCACCACGGATCTGTCCGTCGCCGACGTCAGCGAGTGCGCCGGCTTCCGCGACGTGTCCCATTTCAGCCGGTTGTTCCGCAGCACCTTCGGCTCGAGCCCCGGCCTGTACCGGAAGGAGCACGCGCGCAGAGGTTCGTGATGCGCTGCGCCAACAAGTACGGTCAGGGAAGAACGGTGTCCTCGTTGCTGAAGAGCATCGTGACACCACCGGTGGCGTAGTACTCGTCGAATTCCGCCGGGTCGGTCGGCGGGTTGTAAATGATGCTCACTCGGTACATGAAATTCCTGTTCTCGGCGTAGTAGGTCGGGTTGGGGGACAGTGGGATCACACGGCCTCGGCCGCCGGCCGCGGAGCGTTCACGGTGAACTCCTCCTTGAAGATCAACCGAGGCGACATGCGGCGGCGTTTCAAGGCCTTGACGGCGGCGACGACCATCGCGGGCGGTCCGCACAGGTATCCGCTGTGGCCACGGCAACTGGCGAAGTCACCCAGCACGGCGTCGGTGACCATTCCCGTTGCCCCGTCCCAGTTCTCCTCACTGAGGACCGGGTGATAGTGGAATCGGGAATCGGTCGCCTCCATCGCGCGGAAGCACTCGACGTCGTAGAGGTCGGCTTCCCGGCGACCACCGTGGTAGAGGTGAATCGCCGGTAGCAGATCGTGATCCAGTGCATGCCGGACAATCGATTTGAGCGGTGCGAGCCCGGTGCCTCCGCCGATCAGGATGGCCGGCTCCTCCCGGGCTTCGACGACACCGAACTGGCCGAGCGGTCCACGCAGATCGATGCGGTCACCCACCGCGAGTGAGTCGAAGATCCAGCCCTCGGTGGCGAGGCCGCCCGCCGTATTCCGGACGTGGAACTCGAGCAGCCGTTGCTCGGACGGCGGGTTCGCCATCGAATACTGGCGCGCGACACCGGAGCCCGGCACGATCAGTTCGGCGTACTGACCGGCGTCGAACTCCATCGGCTCGTCGAGTTCGACGACGAGCCTGCGGGTCTGCCGAGCGATGTCGGACAGTTCCCGTACTGTGCCTGTGTAGTCGCGGAGGGGGTGCATCGGCCGGCCGGGGTCGGCGTCGTTCACGGGGGCGATGGCCAGGTCTCCGTGCGGTTTCGACTGGCAGGCCAGCGCGAGTCCCGACGAGCGTTCGTCGGCGGAGAGGATGGTCTCGTCGGCGGCGCCGTGGTCGACCTCCCCGGAGAGAACCCGGATCTTGCACGTGCCACAGGTCCCCTGTGAACAGGCGTGCGGAAGCCAGCGATTCGCCCGCAATGCGGCTTCCAGGACCGACGTGCCGGGTGCGACCGGGAACGCCCCGTCCTGCCCCGACACCGTCACCATACGGTCCATCGGTCAGACCTCCCAGGTGACGTGCAGGCCCTGCGGTCCGCGGAACGTCCATCCCCAGAACTGCGGGGCGCGGTCGGGATCGGGCTCGATGTTCGGGATCGTCTCGAACAGTTCCTCGAGTGCGATCCGCACGATCGCGGTACCGAGATACGTTCCGGCGCAAGCATGGTTTCCCGCTCCGAACGCCAGATGCGGCATGATGGGCCGGTCGATCTCGTAGGCCTCCGCGTTCTCCCAGACGGACTCGTCTCGATTGGCCGAACCGTATGCCAGCATGACCGGTGTTCCCGTCGGCAGGTCGATGCCGCCGATGGTGACATCGCGGCCCGCGACCTTCACCGCGGCACTCCAGATCGGGGCCACCCAGCGCGCGCCCTCGTTGACGGCGCGCGGAATGAGGGTGGGGTCGTCGATGACGCGTTCGAGCTGGTCGGGGTGCTGGAATAGCCCTGCCAGGGTGGTCGTCATGACGTGCCCGGGCTCCTGAAGGGCGCCGAGCAGGAAGACGTAGATGTTCGGGTAGATCTCGGACCGGTCGCGGACCTGGCCGTCGGGCGTCCCGTCGTGCAGCCAGTGCGAGATCAGGGTGTGGTCGGGATGTTCGGTCCAGTGGTCGAGCATCGGGCCGACAGCGGCGACGATCTCGGCCTTCACCTGGTCACCGGCCTCGAACGGCCCGGGATTGGCGAAGTTTCCGTTCTCGTCGACTTCCGCGTTCCCGTACGACTGCGCCAGCGTCTGGAACCAGCGCACCAATGTCTCCGAAGGGATTTCGGTGAGACCCATCAGGTCCCCAACCGAACGCACACTGATCGGCGCGAAGTAGGCCTCCTGGATGTCTGCGGCACCCAGATCCTCGATCCCTTCCAGGAGGCTGCGCGCCTGCGGCCGGACCAGCGCTTCTACATAGGAGTCCACTGCACTGGGCCGCAATTGGGGATCGATCCATTCGCGAATTTTCTCGTGCTGTTCACCGTTGGCGGCGAGTACGGTACCTTTCCCGAAGGTTCGTCCACCCGAGGGCGCGATCACCGTGGACCAGGTCTCGGAATCCTGCGCGATCTGCAGGCAGAGGTCGCGCGACGACACGACGTGCATCCCTACCGCGGGCACGAACGCAATCGGGGCCTCGCGCCGGAGCCGGTCGTAGATCGGGTTCGGATCGCGGTCGAGTTCCTCCATGGTGATCGATTCGATCCACGTGGTGCTGGTGGTCATGACGCTGTCTCCTCTGAAGTGGTTCGCAAGATTCGAAGTGGGCGCGGCCCGGAGCCTTTCGGGGATCGTCCGCGCGGGGAGTGCCTGTGATCTGGAACACTAGGAGGCGGAGGTGCGATCGAACATGACCGACAGTGCACAGAAGGATGACTCCGCCTGCACCGACAGCGCCGCGTCGATGGTGCTGAGTACGCGCGAGCTGGAGTCGACCGAAGGGCGAGTGCGCTGGGCGGACACCCTCGACTCCACCTACTGCGAGATGGACGTCGACTGGCCCGACAGACACGCCCGGTTCGCCGCGGAATTGACGGTGCGGCCCTTCGGGGACCTGACCGTGAGTGTGGTGCACGCAGACCCGCACACGGTCGTGCGCACGCCCGAGATGATCCGGTCCGACCCCAACGACGACTACCTGCTGTGTCTGATCACTCGGGGGACGGCCACCCTCCAGCAGCATTCGCGGAGTGCGACCCTCGAGCAGGGAGCATTCGGGATCCTCGACTCGGCCGCACCCTTCGTCGTGGACGGCCGGACGGAATTCGAGCAGGTCGTCCTGCGTGCACCCCGCCAACTATTGATCTCCCGGCTTTCCGCCGAGGCCATGGAGGGCGTCGCCGGGCTGGGGATCTCCGGGCAGACCGGGATGGGCGGCCTCGTCTCCCGTTTTCTCGTCGACATAGCAACGACCGACGCCCGGTTGTCGGTGGGGTCTTCGGCATCGGTGGCCGCGTCCGCGGTCGATCTGCTCACCTCTGCCCTCACCGAGCAGGCGCGCCCAGTGACCGCGACGAAACGGGTCCACCACGACGACCTCCGGACGGTGCAGCAGACGATGACGCGGTACCTGCACGACCCCGACCACTCGACGGCCGAGATCGGTGTCGAACTCGGAATGTCCCTGCGCTACATCCACAAACTGTTCAGCTTGACCGGCACCACCCCACGCACATGGCTGTACCAATTGCGCCTCGACCGCGCCCGAGGGCAGCTCCTCGACACCGACTCGACCGTCGCCGAGATCAGCGACCGTGTCGGTTTCCGCGACGTCTCACACTTCAGCCGCGCATTCCGCAAGCGGTTCGGCGTCAGCCCCGCGCATTTCCGTGAACAGCACAACGGCAAAGGCGATTCACGTACGGACCGTTAGGTTTTCTTCGCTCTAGCCGGTGTGGTCGCGCCCGAAGATCTGACGCGCCAGCACCCACCGTTGGATCTCGTTGGCTCCCTCGTAGATCTCGCCGATCTTGCTGTCGCGGTAGATGGCCTCCACCGGACCCTCGGTGTCGTCGGCGCCGAGCGACCGGACGAAGCCGAGTCCGCCGAAGGCCTGCACGGCATCTCGGGCGATCCGCGCGGCCAGGTCCGTGCCCCGCAGTTTCGCCATCGCCGCCTCGGGTTCGGGGAATCGCTCGCCGGCGTCGAGCCGCAGTGCCGCTTTGAGATACAGGCTGCGGGCGGACTCCAGATCCGCGGCGTAGTCGGCCATCACGAACTGCCAGTGCTGTTTCGAGGCGAGCGAACCCCCGAAGGCGTGCCGCGACTTCAGATGGGCGACAGTCCGATCGAATGCGGCCTGCGCCATGCCGACGCCCGCGGCACCGATCCCGATGCGCCCGTAGGTGAGGGTCTGCAGCGCGATGCGCAGTCCACCCCCGACCCGTCCGAGCACCGAATCCGGCCCGAGGCGGACGTCGTCGAGATTGACATCGGCGGTGATCTGCCCGCGGTTCCCCAGTTTTCGGTCGGGGGTTCCGATCGTGACGCCCGACGCGTTGGTGGGCACGATGAAGGTCGTGAGGTCGTCACCGGTGCGTGCGAGCACCACCACCACACAGGCGACGACGGAGTTGGTGATCCACCGTTTCCGGCCGCGGAGGATCCAGCCGTCACCGTCCGGGGTCGCTTCGGTGGACACGGCGTCGGGGGACAGGTCGCTGGACGCACCCGGTTCGCTGGTCGCGAAAGCACCCACGATCTCCCCCTCGACGAGGGGCCGCAGCCAGCGGCGTCGCTGCTCGTCGGTGCCCTGGTCGAGCGCGGTGCCCGCCAGGATGCAGTGCACGTCGTAGATGGCCGCGACGCTGTTGGAGTAATACGCCAATTCCTCCACCGCGGCTGCGGTCGCGGTGGCGCGATGCGACAGACCGTCGCCGCCGACGTCGGACGGGAACGGGATCCGGAACAGTCCCTCCGCCGCCATCGATTCGAACGCGTCACGTGGGAAGCCGTCGAGCCGCTCGTCGCCGCCGGCGATGCGATGCGCGACGGGCTCGATCGCCCGGGTGGCGAAGTCGCGCACCCGCAGACGAAGGTCGCGAACCTCGTTCGGGGACAACAGGTCGTGATACAACTCGTCGGACATGCGCGCGACGGCGGGCGAGGCGGGCGCTGCCTCCGCGACGAGGGTGACGGGACTGTTCGGGGGCATCGGATCTCCTGAGACGGACGGCATGCGTGCCTTCCCTGTGTAACCCGGGTCTGGTTTTCGCCTCGACGTCGAATCGCAATGCCCGACTCCTCAGGTGCCGACGTCGGCGGCCGTTCCGGATACCCGGATGTTCGCCGCTTCCTCCCGCTCGGCGAGCGTGACGTCGCCGGCCGCGAAGTGCGTCTTCGGTGTCTCGCGCAGGATCACACGGACGTTCGCGACGGGCGTCCCCACCGCCCGGTGAGCGGCGTGGGTGAGCTCGTGGATCAGCAGGCGCAGTTCCTCGGGGCTGCGGCCCTCGGCGATGGTGACCTCGATGATCGGCATCAGCGACCTCCCGCCACGGTGATCGTGCCCAGATTCGTGAAGTGCGCCGCAATCCGCGCGCCCGGCTCCACCGGCACCGCGTCGGTCATCCCTCCCGTGAGCACCACCCAGCCGGCCTCGATGGCGTGGCCCCGTTCGGCGAGCGTGTTGGCGGCGAACGCCAGCGCTTCGGCCGGATGTCCGTGTACCGCAGCACCGGTCGCGGAATCGACGATTTCGCCGTCGACCTCGAGCAGGCACGCCTCGAGCGCAAGGTCGAGATCTTCGGGCCGCCGGCTGATCGGCCCGGTGACGTAGCGTCCGGACGAGTTGTTGTCGGCCACCGCGTCCATCATCGAGAACTTGTAGCCCGAGAACCGGCTGTCGATGATCTCGATCGCGCCCACGACGTGATCCACGGCGGCCAAGGCGGTCGCTGCGCTGATGCCCGGACCTTCGAGTCGGCGTCCCATGACGAACGCGATCTCCGGTTCGGCCCGCGCGTGGATCAGGCGGTCGCGGGGCACGGTCTCCCCGATCGGGAGGATCATCCGGTCGGTCAGCCACGCGGTCGACGGTGCGTCGACACCGACCTGACGTTGCTTGGCCTTCGAGGTGACCCCCAGTTTCACGCCGGTGACCTTCTCACCGCGCGCCACCCGGATGCCGAGGGCGATGTCCTGCGCGGCGTAGGCCGTTGCGAGGTCGAGGCTCTCCCACTCAGCTTTGATGGACGTCTGGGCCGTGGCACGATCTTCCGCCTGTAAAAGTCGCTCCGCCACGAGTGCTGCGCTCCATGCGTCGGTACCCATCACTGTTCCTCCTTGGTGCCGAGGACGGCCGTCACACTGCCGAGCCCGCTGATCTGCGCGACGATCGAATCGCCCGGATTCACCGGAAATGCCTTGGTCATCGAGCCGGGAAGCACGACATGGCCCGGTTCGAGTGTCACGCCCATCGGGCCGACAGTGTTCGCCAGCCACACGAGCGCGTTGAGCGGCGAGCCGAGAACGGCACCGCCCGCGCCGGTCGCGACGAGTTCACCGCCGATGTGGAGGGTGCACCCCGCCAGTCGCAGGTCCACCGCGTCGAGCGCGACCGGTCGGCTGCCCAGGATGACGCCGCCCGACGACGCGTTGTCGGCGATGGTGTCGAAGATGCCGATCTTCCAGTCCCGGATCCGCGAGTCGACGATCTCCAGTGCGGGAAGGACGAAGTCGACCGCCCGGACCGCCTCGGCGACGGTGACACCCGGTCCGGACAGAGGCCGGCCCAGCACGAACGCGATCTCGGGCTCGATCCGCGGCTGGAGGAACCGCCCCGCCGGAATGGGCTGGTGCTCGAGATGGAACATGCTCGCGGTCAGATGTCCGAAGTCGGGTTGGTTCACCCCCATCTGCCGCTGAATGGCCCGCGACGCGAGGCCCACCTTGTGCCCCTTGACGACGTCGCCGCCGAGCGTCCACTCTTCGACCTGCACTTGCTGAATGCGATAAGCGAGTTCGATCGACGCGTCGGGATGCTCCGGGGTCAGCGGGTCGATCGGTTCGCCCGTCCGGTACACCTCCAGCAACCGGTCGGCGGCCTTACGTGCGACGGTATCCATGGCACCTCTGCTCTGTGTCATTCGGTTCGGACTTCGGGCGACGGGACGTCAGGAGGCCAGCGCCGGCCGGCCCGATTCGGGAACGTCCCTGGTCGTGGTGGGTGTGGCGTGGTTCGTGTTCGCGACCGCGTGCGAGACGTCGCGGGCTGCCGCCATGACGGCACGGGTGAACTCGACGCGGCGGGGCACGAAACGGCTGACCGGGATGCTCATGCTCACCGCGGCCACCACGGAACCCATGTCGTCACGCACCGGCGCGGCGACGCAGTGGACCTCCGAGACGGCTTCACCGAGGTCGTAGGCGTGGCCGGCAGACCGCGCCACCGACAACGCGTCGAGCAGCGCCCCGGCATTTGTGATCGTCGACGGCGTGTGCCTGCGCAACTGGCGACCGGCCAGGTACCGGTGCAGTTCGTTCTCCTCGAGGCTCGCCAGGAGGACCTTGCCCACCGCTGTGCAATGTGCTTCGAGACGGGCGCCGACGCGTGCACCCTGCACGGTGATGTTGTGCGTACCGACCACCTTGTCGACGTACAGCACGTGCCACCGTTCCATCACCGCGAGGTGACTGGTTTCGCCGTACCGCTCGACGAGGTTCTCGATGACCGGCGCGGCGCAGGACCGCACGTCGACGGTGCCCCGCAGGGTTTCGCCGAGTTCGATCACCCGCCACCCGATCCGGTAGCGACCACGCGTGCGGCACTGGAGCAGTCCGGTGTCGACGAGACTCGACAGCAAGGCGTGCGCACTCGATCGGGGGACGTCGATGGCAGCGGCGACCTCGGAGACCCCCCATTCCGGTTGCGCTGCGGTGAACAGGTCCAGCACCGGCCCGATCTTCTGGACCGTCTGCAGTGTCGCCACGGTGTCCGTCCTTTCTTCCCACGGCTCCGCGGGAAGCGAACGTGCACCTCGCTGAGCGTCTGTGATCTGAAACACTAGGAAGAACGCGGCCACCACACCATGACCACCAGCGCATGAATGGATGACTGCACGCGCACCACCCGCGATGGGGCGGTTAGCCGGATTCCCGAAACCCCGGGAATCTCCCCGATCAGAGGTCGTAGTCCACGACGACCGGAGCGTGATCACTCATCCACCGGTCGGCCGCGGGCTCCCTTCCCGGGGCGTGGTGTGAGGTGACACCGGCCTTGACTGCCTTGCTCACCAACGAGTTCCCGGGGTGCGAACTCCGCCGGACAACCGATGTGGTTGAAATTCGGTGCCGGCCGCGACCGCAGCCTGTGCCAGGCGCGGCGTCGCGAGGTGGTAGTCGATGCCCCACCTCGTCGTGCGGGAGGTGGTCCCATCCCCACTGGCCGAGCGAGGTGACCGAACGGCGGGCCCGCTTACGGAAAGGTGGGGCGACCTGGTTGCCGGCCAGGGCGGTGTCGAACATCGCGCGCATGTCGGCCGCGGACGCCCCGTCCGGTGGGTTGAAGACCGCCAGGCCGCCGACGTGCATCGGATGCTCGCGGGATTCGCCGAGCAGAAACAACCGGTAGAAAATTGGGTGAATCGAGCCCGACGGAGCAGGTCAGTTGTCCAACCCGGCCGCGAGTGCTTGACGGCTGGCGTGGACGTGAGGCCCGTGCCGCTCGCCCCATGTCACACAAGTTCAATCTGATTGGCCGGCGGTGACATTGGGCGACGGGCGACAGGCGGAGGCACCGAGGTCCACGTCGGCTGAGCTACGGTCTGCCTATGGACGACGAGCACGCAGTGGGAACGCCTGGCGGTCCGGTGCGGTATGAAGGTGGACTGCCGGGACTGATCGCGCGCGCCCGCGTGCTCGCCGACTCGGGTCAGCGCCGGCTGCTCGGCATTGCCGGGTCGCCGGGCTCGGGCAAGAGCACCGTCGCCGCGGCAGTGCTCGCGGCACTGGGATCGTCCGCGGTGGTGGTGCCCATGGACGGATTCCACCTGGCGGGTGCGGAACTGGTCCGCCTCGGGCGATCCGGCCGCAAGGGCGCACCGGACACGTTCGACGCCGCCGGCTACGTGGCCCTGCTGCGCCGGCTGCGTGAACCCGACGGCGAGACGGTGTACGCCCCGGAGTTCCACCGCGACGTCGAGGAGTCCTACGCCGGGTCGATCGCCGTCCCGCCGGACGTTCCTCTGGTGATCACCGAGGGCAACTACCTGCTGCTCGACGAGCAGCCGTGGTCGAGGGTGCGCGGCCTGCTCGACGAGGCGTGGTTCCTCGCCCCGGACGAGGAGGAGCGCGTCACCCGGCTCGTCGAGCGGCACGTCCGGTTCGGCAAGTCGCCCGAAGATGCGCGAGAGTGGGTGCGTCGCAGCGACGAACGCAACACCGCGTTGGTCGAGCCCGGCCGTGCCCGCGCTGACGTCGTCGTGCTCGGTGACCCCGTGTAACTCAGACCGGGTATTCGATCGGTTCCATCCGGCCGCTGGTGAGGGAGCGCGCCGCGGCCTCGGCGATCGCCTGCGCCTTCAACGCCTCCGCCAGGGTCGGGCCGATCGCGGCACCGTTCTCCAGCGCGTCGACGAAGTGGTCGAGCGCGGTGCGGTAGCTGCCTCTGATCCGCTCGAACCATCCCGCGTGCAGGCCGTCGTCGACCACGCGGCCGGCGCTGTACCGGGAGACGGATCCGGCGCGCTGGCGACGCGCTTCGACCATGCCGGTCGAACCGAGCACCTCGATGCGTTCGTCGTAGCCGTAGCCGATCCGCCGGGTGCAGTCGATCTGGACGAGCGCGCCGCCGGGCAGACGCAGGGTGACTGCCGACGTGTCGACGTCGCCGTACTCGGCGAGGCGGGGTTCGGCGAGCGTGGAACCGGTCGCGAAGACGGACTCGGGGTCGAGCCCGGAGATCCACCGGGCCAGGTCGAAGAAGTGGACGGTCTGGTCGCGCATCTGCCCACCCGAGACCGCGACGTACTCGAGCGGCGGCATCGCCGGACCGCGGCTGGTCAGCTGGATCAGCTCCACCGAACCGATCTCACCGGACGTGACCACCCGCTGCAGTTCGGCGTAGTCACGGTCGAAGCGGCGGTTGAAATCGACCATCGCCCGCAGTGATCGAGTTTCGGCGAAGCGCACGACGTCGACGGCGCGCGCGAGATCGAGGTCGATCGGTTTCTCACACAGGGCCGGGATCCCCGCCGTGGCCGCGGTGCGAAGGTGCTCGGCGTGGGTGTCGGTGGAGGACGCGATGAGGACGGCGTCGATTGCCGTGGGGTCGAAGGCTTCCGCGAGATCGGTGGTCGCACGGCTGCCGTGCCGCTTGGCGAGGTCCGTCGCGCGAGCGAGGTCGATGTCGAAGACGAGGGCCAGATCGACGTCGGGGTGCGCGGCGAGGTTGGCGCCGTGCACTCCGCCGATGAATCCGGCTCCGATGAGGGCGAATCGCTGCATGTCAGATACCGACTTGTCGTGTGCGAAAGGGAACCACCCAGGCGGAGTCGGCGGCGTGCGAGGCGGCCGTCGCCTCGACTAACTGGACGCCGATCAGCCCGTCGCGTCCGGTGGGGAAGGACAGATCGCGGACGGTGGTGGGACCGCCGTCGCGGCGGGCGCGGAGTTCGTCCGCGAGATCGCGGTAGAAGTTCGCGAACGCCTCGAGGAAGCCTTCGGGATGTCCCAGGCCGGGTCGGGTGAGCCGGCCGGCGTCCTCGGACAGCGTGCGCATCCCCTGCGCGAGGATCGTCGTGCCACCGTCGAGGTCGCGCACCGTCAGGTGCTGGGGGTCCTCGTGCCGCCATTCGATGCTCGCGGTGTCACCGAACACCCGGATGCGCAGGCCGTGCTCGTTGCCGGTGGCGGCCATGCTCGCCCACAGTGTCGCGGGCGCCCCGTTGGAGAGGGTGAGGCGAACGGTGGCGTTGTCGAACACCCGCCGTCCGGGGACGAGGGTGTCCAGTTCGGCCGACACCCTGGTGGCTTCCAGTCCGGTGACGTACCGCAGGAGGTGGAACGCGTGGGTGCCGAGATCGCCGACGACGCTGGGGAATCCCGCGACGCCGGGGTCGGTGCGCCAGCGTGCCTGCCGGTGCTCGCCGAGTTCGACGGGTGCCGCGGCCCAACCGGACGCGTGCTCGACCGCGGCGAATCGGATCCGGCCGAGGTCGCCGTCGCGCACCATCCGGGCCGCGTGCCGGACCATCGCGTACGCCGAATAGCAGTGCGGGACGGCGAGAATCGCACCGGAGGACTCGGCGATCGCGACCAGTTCCGCGGCCGACGCCGAGTCGGGCGTGAGGGGTTTCTCGCACACCACCGAGATGCCCGCCTCCAGGAACGTGCGCGCGATGTCGAAGTGGCTGTCGTTCGGCGTGGTCACGGCGACCACGTCGACGCCGTCCTCGCGTGCGGCTTCCCGTTCCGCCATCTCCCGGTAGTCGCGATACGTGCGATCCGCCGGCACACCGAGGCTCCCGGCGATCCGCGCCGACGATGCGCCGTCTCGCCCGAAGACCCCCGCGTGCAGTTCGTACCGGTCGTCGAGGCGCATCGCGTAACGGTGGGTCTTGCCGATGTCGGCGCCCTGTCCGCCGCCGACCATGCCCGCGACCAGGCGCAGGCTCCCTTGCTTGCTCAACTCGGCTCCTACTGAGGGGTTTTGACCGCGAGGACCGGGATCGGGGATTGCAGGATGAGGCGTTGGCTCACGCTCCCGAGCAGGGCCTTGCCGACCGCGCTGCGGCGTTTGACGCCGATCACGAGGCGTTCGATGTCGGGTCGTTCGTCGAGCAGGTCGAGCACGGCGGTCGCGGGATCGCGGTCTCCGCGGCCGATCCGGTCGAGGACGGTCACGCCGTCGTCCGCGAGCGTGTGCACGTCTTCGGGTTCGGTGAGGGAGAGGTTCACCACCAGAAGGTCGGCACCCAGCATCGCGGCTTCCTTCTTGCCGGCCAGGAGGGCGTGCGATCCTTCGGAGGAGTCGGTCACGGCTACGAGCACTGTCATGGGATCAACCTTTCAGGGGAGGCGGTGCGGCGACTGTCACGAGTAGTCGCGCCGGAACTGATCTTCGAGTTCCTCGAGCGAGCGGCCACGGGTCTCCGGAACCTGAGTTTTGATGAAGACGAGAGCCAGCACGCCGAGGCCGGCGAAGATGAAGAACGTCGCACCGATTCCCAGTGCGGCCACGACGGGCGGGAAGAGCAGCGCGACAACCGCGTTGGCGATCCACAGTGCGAAGATGCAGACACCGATGGCGAAGCTGCGGATCTTCAGCGGGAAGATCTCCGACAGCATCAGCCACACCAGGGGGCCGATCGTGGCCTGCATCGAGAAGACGAACAGCACCACGAACGTCAGGATCAGGTAGGCCTTGAGGGTGCCGTCGGGCAGCAGGAACGCGGAGAGGCCGACGAGCACGTGGAAGGTGGTGGTGAGGGTGAAGCCGCCGAGGAGCATCTTCCGTCGGTCGATCCGGTTGATCAGGGCGACGCCGGTGAGGACGCCGAGCACGCTGAACAGACCGTTGAGAGTGTTCGCGACGATGGCGGCGTTGGAGGAGAATCCGGCGTCGCCGAGCAGCTGGGTGCCGTAGTACATCACCGAGTTGATGCCGGTGGCCTGCTGGAACACTCCGAGGCCGACGCCGATGAAGATGAGGCGGCGGATCCATTTCACCGACAGGTCGGCGGCCCCGCCGGTCTGGGAGAGCTTCTCTTCCTCGGCGAGCGCCCGGACTTCCTCCAACTCGGCACGTGCCCGCTCCGGGGACCGAACCTGGAGAAGCACGGCGAGCGCTTCGTCGTGCCGGTCCTGCGACATCAGCCAGCGCGGACTCTCCGGCATCCGCAGCATTCCGGCGAACAGGAAGATGGCCGGTGTGACGGCGACCAGAAGCATGAAGCGCCAGACGTTCTCGTGCTCGCCCCAGATGTTGAAGATGACGGCGTTGATCACGAAGGCGGCGAACTGTCCGACGACGATCATGACTTCGTTGCGGGAGACCACGCTGCCGCGTCGTTCGGTGGGCGAGATCTCGGAGAGGTAGACGGGCACGGTCGCGGAGGCGCCGCCGACGGCGAGGCCGAGGATGAAGCGGAACAGTGCGAGCACCTCCCACGTCGGGGACAGCACGCAGCCGAGCGTCCCGATCATGAAGATGATCGCGAGCATCAGGATGTTGTGCCGGCGTCCGAACCGGTCGGACATCCGTCCGCCGATGAGAGCGCCGATCGCGGCACCGAAGATCAGGATGCTCACCACCAGGCCCTCGGTGAACGAGGTGAGCTGAAGGTCTTCCGTGAGCGGTTCGAGTGCGCCGTTGATGACTCCGGTGTCGTATCCGAAGAGCAGGCCGCCGAAGGTGGCGACGACGGCGATGATGCCGAGTCTGTGCGAGTGTCGCCCAGGGGCGTCGGCAGGCAGGGACGGGGCGGTAGTTCGGGTGAGATCGCTGGCCATGAACATCTCCTCGACGTGATCTATGTACAGAACACGTAATGTGTTTATGTCCGAACAAAGCTAACTCATTGTGACTCGGGGCACAACGGCAAGCCGATCATCGGGCGGATCCCCTAGGTGAATGCTTACTCCCTACCCGCGAGTAATAGAACGCACGATCTGTTATCGTTCGGCGTATGCCCAGGCCACGAGTTCACGACCTCGACGCCGCGCTCGATGCCGCCGAACGGCTGGCCGTCGAGGGCGGACCGAGTGCGGTGACCCTACGCGCGGTCGCCGCGGCCACGGAGATGTCCAACGGCGCCATCTATCACGCATTCGGCTCGCGGGGAGGGCTGGTCGGGCGCGCCTGGTTGCGGGCGGCGCACCGATTTCTCGACCTGCAACAGGAATCGGTTCAGGAGGCGCTGGGGCGTGGTCCCGTGGACGCCGTCGTCGCGGCCGCCGACACCCCGGCCGTCTTCGCCGAGCGGTTCCCGCAGTCGTCGCGACTTCTCCTCACCGTGCGCCGCGACGAACTGCTCGGATCCGACGTCCCCGAGGACGTCGCCGCCGAGTTGTCGCGCCTCGACTCCGTCCTCGTCGAACTGTTCGTCCGATTGGCGCTGGCGTTGTGGGGGCGCAAGGACGGTCGCGCGGTCGAAGTGATCGAAGCGTGCGTCGTCGGGCTCCCCACCGGACTGCTGCTGCACGCCCGGCGAAAACCGGACGACGCCATGCGCCGACGCCTGGAGGCGGCGGTCCGCGCCGTCCTCGCACTGGACCCCCCGTCCCCGGGGAAACGTCACGACAGCAACACGAAAGGTTCCCAATGACCGCCACCCTGACCTACCGGGACACGATCGCCGTCCTCGACCTCGGCGACGACGAGAATCGTTTTTCCCCCGAGTGGCTCGACAACGTCGACCGGCTCCTCGACGACGCCCACGAACACGGCGCGCAGGCCCTGGTCACCACGGCCACGGGGAAGTTCTACTCCAACGGCCTCGACCTGGACTGGCTGATGGCGAACGGTGACCGCGCAGACTGGTATGTCGGGCGCGTGCAGGCCCTGTTCAGCCGGATTCTGACGCTCCCCCTGCCGACGGTGGCCGCGGTCAACGGGCACGCGTTCGGCGCCGGCGCCATGCTGGGAATCGCCCACGACTACCGGGTGATGCGGTCCGACCGTGGGTACTACTGCTTCCCCGAGGTCGACATCCACATTCCGTTCACCCCGGGGATGGCCGCGCTGATCCAGGCCAAGCTGACACCGCAGACCGCGATCACCGCCATGACCACCGGCCGCCGCTACGGCGGCGCCGACGCGCACACGAGTGGGCTGGTCGACGGGACCGCGCCCGAGGGCGCGGTCCTGGACGCTGCCGTCGACCTGATCACGCCGCTCGCGGGGAAGGACGCCGGCACGCTCGGCGCGATCAAGTCCACCATGTTCGCGCCGGCCGTCGCCGCACTCGCATCGGGCCGATCATGACCCGGTGACGCGAAACCTACTGTGCCGGAGTGATGGTCACTCGCCGGGCACGTGGAGAATCAGGGCGTCGCCCTGTCCGCCGCCGCCGCAGAGAGCGGCGGCGCCGGTTCCACCGCCGCGTCGTTTCAGCTCGAGCGCGAGGTGCAGCACCACCCGTGCCCCCGACATGCCGAGCGGGTGCCCGATGGCGATGGCGCCGCCGTTCACGTTGACCCTCGACGGGTCGACTCCGAGTTGCCGGGTCGACTCGATGCCGACGGCGGCGAAGGCTTCGTTGATCTCGACGAGGTCGAGCGCCGAGGGGTCGAGTCCCTCACGGGTGCACGCCTTGTCGATGGCATTGGCGGGCTGCTGCTGGAGCGTCGAGTCGGGCCCGGCGACGATGCCGTGGGCGCCGATCTCGGCGAGCCATTCGAGCCCCAGCTCCTCGGCCTTGGCCTTGCTCATCACCACGACGGCGGCCGCGCCGTCGGAGATCTGCGACGCGGAACCCGCGGTGACGGTGCCGTTCTTGTTGAAGGCGGGCCGCAGCTTCGACAGCGACTCGGCCGTGGTGTCGGCGCGGATGCCTTCGTCCTCGGTGACGACGAGCGGCTCACCCCGGCGCTGCGGGATGGTGACGGGTACGACCTCGTCGTCGAAGAGTCCGTTCTTCCACGCGGCCGCGGCGCGCTGATGTGAGGCGGCGGCGAAGGCGTCCTGCTCTTCGCGACCGATCTTGTCGGTGTTCGCGTTCCGGTCCTCGGTGAGGGCACCCATCGCCTGCTCGGTGAAGATGTCGTACAGGCCGTCGTAGGCGAGGTGATCGACGAGGGTGGTGTCGCCGTACTTGAAACCGCTCCGCGAGTTCGGGAGAAGGTGCGGCGCCTGGGACATCGACTCCTGCCCACCGGCGACGACGACATCGAATTCGCCGGCGCGGATCAGCTGGTCGGCGAGCGCGATGGCGTCGAGACCCGACAGGCACACCTTGTTGACGGTCAAGGCGGGCACCGACATCGGGATGCCCGCGTTGACCGCGGCCTGCCGGGCCGGGATCTGACCGGCGCCGGCAGTGAGGACCTGCCCCATGATCACGTACTCCACCAGTTCGGGTGCCACCCCGGCCTTGTCGAGGGCGCCCTTGATGGCGATGCCACCGAGATCGGATCCGGAGAGTGACGCGAGCGAACCCGTCAGCCGGCCGACGGGGGTCCGGGCTCCGGCGACGATGACGGACCTGGTGCGAGAAGTCATGGGAGTGTCCTTGGTGTCGTGACGAATGTCGCTCAGACGAGCGCGGATTCGCGAATCTCGAGGGGGGTTCCGGTGGCGGCGACGACCTCGTCGACGGTGACGCCGGGGGCGACCTCACGGAGAGCGAGGGTGCCGTCGCCGACCACGTCGATGACGGCGAGGTTGGTGATGATGCGGTTGACGACGCCCTGGCCGGTCAGCGGCAGGGTGCAGGCGTCGATGATCTTGGGGTTGCCGTCCCGGTCGGTGTGTTCCATGAGGACGATGACGCGGCTCGCGCCGTGCACGAGGTCCATCGCGCCGCCCATGCCCTTGACCATCTTCCCGGGGACCATCCAGTTGGCGAGGTCGCCGGTGCGGGAGACCTGCATGCCACCGAGGACGGCGGTGTCGATGTGGCCGCCGCGGATCATGCCGAACGACAACGCGGAATCGAAGAACGCGGCACCGGCGTTGACGGTGACCGTTTCCTTGCCGGCGTTGATCAGGTCGGGGTCGACGTTCTCGTCGGTGGGGTAGGGGCCGGTGCCGAGGATGCCGTTCTCCGAATGCAGGGTCACGGTGACGTCGGTGCCGAGGTATCCGGGAATGAGCGTGGGCAGTCCGATGCCGAGGTTGACGTATTCGCCGTCGACCATCTCCGCGGCCGCGCGGGCGGCCATTTGCTCACGTGTCCATCCGTTGGTGCCGGTCATCGAGTGGCTCCTTCCGTGCTGCTGACTGTCCGCTTCTCGATCCGCTTGTTCTGGGGGCCGGTCTCGACGATGCGTTGAACGAAGACTCCGGGCAGGTGCACCTGGGCGGGGTCGATGGTGCCTGCGGGGACGAGTTCCTCGACCTGCGCGATGGTCACCTTTCCGGCCATCGCCGCGAGGGGGTTGAAGTTCAGGGCAGACTTGTCGAACACCAGGTTGCCGGCGGTGTCGCCCCGCAGTGCGTGGACCAGGGCGAAGTCGGCGGTGATGCCGAGTTCGAGAACGTAGCGCTTGTCGCCGAACGCACGGGTTTCCTTCGGGGGCGAGGCGAGCGCGACGGAACCGTCGGCGGCGTACCGCCACGGCAGTCCGCCGTCGGCGACCGGGCTGCCCACACCGGCGGGGGTGAAGAACGCGGGGATGCCCGCGCCGCCCGCCCGGAGGCGTTCGGCCAGCGTGCCCTGCGGGGTCAGCTCCACCTCGAGCTCACCGGAAAGGTACTGACGCGCGAATTCCTTGTTCTCGCCGACGTACGACGCGGTGACGCGCCGGATCCGGCGGGCACCCAGCAGAATTCCGAGCCCGTGGTCGTCCACACCGCAGTTGTTGGAGAAGACCTCGAGGTTCCCGACGCCGGAGTCGGCGAGCGCGCGGATCAGCGAGTCGGGGATTCCGCACAGGCCGAACCCGCCCACGGCGATCGATGCGCCGTCGGACACGTCCGCGACTGCTTCTTCCGGGGTGTCGAACACTCTCGATCCCATGTGCATCCTTTCTCCTGGCCGCCGTAGCCGGCGATACCGTCTTCCCGTGAAGATTCGTCCACCTGATGGACGACTCTGCGCGACGAGCTCTGCTCCACTAAAAGGGGTCATTGCATGCATTTCAAGGGTTCCCGGCACAGTGCTCGCGGTCTGGACGTCGCGCCAGTGAGCGTTCACTGAGTGAACGTATACTGCGGTCATGGACGACGCGCAGCGGCCGCAGGTCATTCGACGGGTGGGATCCCTCTTCCGGGCCATCGCGGCCCTCGAGTCGTCGGGCTCCTCGACGTCCGCCCTGGCGCGGGAGACGGGGCTCGCCCGCCCGACCGTGCATCGCCTCCTCGTCTCGCTGGCCGAGGAGGGGCTGGTCGACCGCGACCAGAAGTCGGGGAAGTGGTCGCTGGGACCCGAGCTGTACCTGCTCGGCTCGCTCGCCGCCGGGCGGTACGACATCACGGACCGCTCCCGCGACATCCTGCGCGATCTCGCACGTGAGACCGGCGAGAGTGTCTTCCTGTCCGCGCGCCGCGGTGACGAAACGGTGTGCATCGCGAGCGAGGAGGGCAGCTTCCCGCTGCGTTCCCACGTGCTGTACGTCGGCATCCGCCTGCCGCTGGGGGTGGCGTCGGCGGGTCTGGTCATCCTGTCCCACCTGCCGGACCGCGACATCGACGACTACCTGTCGCGTGCCGACGTCACCGGCGAGTGGGGAACGCAGCACAGGCGGGACGAGATCGCCGAGCGCATCGCGGAGACCCGCCTGAACGGGTACGCCGTCAACCCCGGGCTGCTCGTCGAGGGCAGCTGGGGGATGGGCGCCGCCGTCTTCGACGCCCAGGGATCACCGGCCTGGGCGCTGAGCATCACCGGTGTGGAGAGCCGGTTCCGCGAGGAGCGTCGCCGCGAACTGGGAGAACTCCTCCTCCGCCAGGCGCACCGGCTCACCCAACTCCTCGCCGACAGGCCGCGGAGCCGGGGGTGAGCACGATTCGGTCCGGCGCCTACGCGGCTTTCCGTCGCCGCTGAGGTCGCCCGTGGCGGGTGTCGATACTCCACAGGTGGGTGCAGTCGGGGCACTGGAGATGGACGCGGGTGCCCCGATTGCTCAGCAGGTACTGCCAATGCCGGTCGCAGTTGCGGCTCGACCCGCAGTCGCCGCAGTCCGAGCCGTGGTCGCAGCCCGGGCAGGGCAACCAGGCGCGACGCGAGAAGTCCGCGGTCGGATCAATCGGTAACACGGCCCACCGTCCGATCCGGGAGCACACCCGCCTGGACCAGCTCGTCGTAGGTGCGCTGCTGCTCGGGGTCGAGGCCGGAGTACAACATGTCGTACGCCCGCTCCTCCTCCGCGAGCACGGCGACGGGATCCCAGTCCTCGCCGATCGCCTCGAGAACAGCGGTGCGCCGCCGCGCCTCGTCCAGCGTGAGGTCGAGTGCGAACGAGAGTTCGGAGTCGCTACCCATGTGGTCACCTTCGTTTCGCGGTCGCCGTTATCGAAGGGGCCAGGGTCACTCGAGCCCGCCCAAGACCACAATGACCTGGATCACGTCGACCGAAAGTGTTGCGTCGTATTAACGACGAAACGCCCCGCCATCCGGGTGGATGACGGGGCTGTGGTGCGAGTGGTGTCAGGCCTGCAGGCCGGCCTCGATCTCGAGGGTGATGGTGATCTTGTCGCCGACGACGGCTCCGCCGCCTTCGAGGGGCATATCGATGGTGATGCCGAAGTCCTTGCGGTTGAGGACGGTGGTGGCTTCGAAGCCGGCGACCGGGCCGTTGCCCATGCCGGGGTTGACGCCGTTGAATTCGAGGGCGAGCTCGACGGGGCGGGTGACGCCGTGGAGGGTGAATTCGCCGTCGACCACGTAGTCGTCGCCCTTGGCGCGGACGGCGGTGGAGGTGAAGGTGGCGGTGGGGTACTGCTCGGCGTCGAAGAAGTCGGCGGACTTGATGTGGGCGTCGCGGTCGGCGTTCTTGGTGTCGATGGATGCGACCTGGATTTCGGCGGTGACGGCGGCGGTGCCGTCCTCGGCGACGGTGATCGCGCCGGTGAAGTCGTTGAACGTGCCGCGAACCTTGCTGACCATGAGGTGGCGGACGGAGAAGCCGACGGTGGAGTGGACGGTGTCGATGGCCCAGGTTCCGGCGGTGAGGTTGGGCAGGGTGGCGGTGGCGGTGGTCATGAAAACTCCTTGGGCTGTCGAACGGTCACTCGAAATCGAGGTAATTGAATCTGCAACTACTACGTTAAGCCGATGTCGTTGCAATGTCAACTAAATTCTGCGAAACGCAGGTGAACTGCGGTGTTACTGCTTGGGCCGGACCGGATGGCGGCTGACGATGGAGATCCGGTTGAAGGCGTTCATGGTGACGGCGATCCAGCTCACCGTGGAGATCTCCTGCTCGGAGAGGAATCGCCGCGCGAAGGCGTAGTCGGTCTCCTGGGTATGCGCGTCCGGGAGGGTCGTGATCGATTCGGCCAAGGTGAGCGCCGCGACCTCACGTTCGGAGAACAGCGTCGTCTCTTGCCAGGCAGGCAGAACCGCGAGGCGCTGCTGGGTCTCGCCGGCCGCGAGCGCCGCGGCGACGTGAACGTCCAGGCAGTACGCGCAGCGGTTGATCTGGGAGACGCGCACGTTGATCAACTCGACGAACCGCCGGTCCATCCCGGCCTCGGTGGTCGCATGACGGATGGCCTTGGCGACGCCGATCTGCGCCTGATAGACGGCCGGACTCTGCTTGTCGATGTGAACGTAGTCGTTCTCCGCTGACGTGCTGCTCATGGCCGACCTTTCCGGGCTCAGGGGTGTTCCAGCAGGTGGGTGCGCATTTCGCTGAAGTCGTGACCGAGGATGCCGACGTCGCGGGGGCTGAGCAGGTCGAACATGTTGCGGCGCACCTCCGCGACATGTCCCGGGCTGGCGGCGGCGAGCTTCTCGGCGCCGGCGTCGGTCAGCTCGGCCAGTGTTCCCCGCTTGTCGTCTTCGCATTCGACCCGGCGCACCCAGCCGGTGTCGACGAGCCTGCTGATGGCCCTGGTCACGCCGCTGCGGGTGGTGGTCACCGCGTCTGCGAGTTCGCGCATCCGCAGTTGTCGCTGGGGCGCCTCCGACAGCACGACGAGCAGTTCGAAGTCCGTGAACGAGATGCCGGCGTCGCGGGTGAGCTGTCGATCGAGCGCCTGCAGGAGTAGGCGTGTGGCGTCCAGGTAGGCGCGCCAGGTGTTCTGTTCTTCGGCGCTGAGCCATCGGGTCGGTTCCACGGCACCAGCATAGCCCAAGTAGTTGACAACGCAACGAGTTGTTGTAGTCTGAATTTAGTTGAAAGCGCAATTACTGCGCTCCGCGGAGAGGGGCAGGGCAATGAGCACCACAGACGAGCAGGAGCGTTCGCAGAGGTTCGCGGAGCAACGCGACCGGATCCGCGCCGAGCATCTGAAGCCGGTGGCGTCGAGGCCCGCGTCCTCGGCCCGCGGCCTCCATCACGCCGCGCTGATCAGTAGTGACGTCGAGCGCACGGTCCGGTTCTATCAGGACCTGCTCGAATTTCCGCTCACCGAGCTGATCGAGAACCGGGACTACGCCGGGTCTTCGCATTTCTTCTTCGACATCGGCAACGGCAACCTGCTGGCGTTCTTCGACTTCCCGGGACTCGACGTCGGCCCGTACCGGGAAGTTCTCGGCGGACTCCACCACATCGCGATCAGCGTCGAACCCGGCCGCTGGGATCACCTGCGCACGAAACTGATCGACGCCGGCGTCGAACTCGTCGAACACAGTGAGGTGTCGATGTACTTCCGCGACCCCGACGGTGCCCGCCTCGAACTCATCGCCGACCCGCTCGGCGAAATGTACGGCTCACACGTTCTCTGAGAACCCTGACTCCGGGAACCCCTGCTCTGAGAAACCTGGAAAGGATTCGCTGATGACTGCCGCCATCACCCCACCCCGCCTCGACGTCCGCCGAGCCGACGACCGGTTCAAGACCAACGCCGGCTGGCTGGATTCCAAGCATTCTTTCTCGTTCAGCCGCCACTACGATCCGGCCAACACCCATCACGGGGTGCTGATGGTCAACAACGACGACATCGTCGTCCCGGGTCAGGGCTTCGACACCCACCCCCACCAGGACATGGAGATCGTCACCTGGGTGCTCCAGGGTTCACTGGTGCATCAGGATTCGATGGGCCACTCCGGCGTCATCTACCCGGGACTCGCCCAGCGGATGAGCGCGGGAACCGGAATCCTGCACTCGGAGAAGAACGACTCGTGGCGACTGGACGGCGTCACCGGCGAGCACACCGACCCGGTCCATTTCATCCAGATGTGGGTCGTGCCCGACGAAGCCGGCATCACACCCGGTTACGAGCAACTCGAAATCGACCACGAGTTGCTCGCCGGGGGACTGGTGCCCGTCGCATCGGGCATGCCGGACCATGCGGACCACTCGGCGATCCGGATCAAGAACAAGTACGCCGCAATGCATGTCGCACGACTGCAGCCCGGGCAGGCGCCGATCACCCTGCCCGACGCACCGTTCCTCCACGTGTTCGTCGCGCGCGGTGAAGCGTCGATGGAAGGCGTCGGCATCCTCGCCGAGGGTGACGCCGTCCGGCTCAGCGGTGGCGGCGGCCAGCAGATGACCACCGGCGCCGGCGCCGAGATCATCGTGTGGGAGATGCACGCGACGATCGCTGGGTGACGCGTCCGCCGATCCACCGTCGAGTACGCCCCCGATCTGCTACTCGATCTTGTCCGTCCCGCCGAAGCGGAGCAGCCCTTGCCTGCGGTCGTGTGGATTCACGGAGGTGGTTGGCGGCTTCAAGACCAAACTGCCTGCCCAGATCTGGTGCAGCACTTCGCAGAGCACGGTTATGTCATGGTCAGCATCGACTACCGGCTCGTGCCCGAGACCCGGCACCTCGGCCCCGCACAGCGCTGAGCGGGGCCGACTCCGGTCTGCCCGCCGAGTGTGAGACTCGTCAAGTTTGTCCATTTCGGTTTCCCTGTTGCCTGATCAGTGGCGACACTGGTGAAGCAGACATTTAACGTGGACGAAACAATGAGGTGGATTGTGTTGGGGCGCTCGAAGGCAGCCGTGGTGTACTCGGTGTCGGGTCGACCGTCCAACCCGTTCGCGCGACCTGTCGATCGGTTCGCGGCCACCCTGAAATCCGTCATCGTCGCCCTCGCGGGTGTCGCGATCGTGATCGCCGCCGTGATCGGCACCTGGGAATACCACCAGGAGAGTGCGCGGGCCGCGCAACAACGCGCCACCACGACCCTCGTCGAGGCCGTCACCAACGCCGACGCCCCCATCACCCTGTCGCCCCGCGGCTCCGTCCGGACCACCCCGATGGTGAAGGCGACGTGGGCCTGGGGCTCCGAGTCGCGCACCGACAGCATCGAGGTTCCCTCGGGAACGCCGGCGGGCACCGAGAAGACCATCGCCGTCGACGACGACGGAAACTGGGCCGGCCCGAGGATCACGACCTCCGACGTCGTCAGCGCCGCGGTCGCGGCAGTGCTCATCACCCTCGCCGCGAGCGCGTTGCTCCTGGGTGCGGTGTGGGCGATGTTCTCCCGCGCCGTCGAACGCCGCCGCCAGCAGTACTGGGACGAGAGCATCCGCAGGCTGTTCGCGACCTACCGTCGCTGACCCTCCGTAGGCCCGGTTCGACACGGCCTCGTACACGCGGATGTGAATCCGCTTCGGACGACACCCGATCGCGCTGTGCCATGTCGGTTTCGGTGGACCCACTCCGGGCTATTCAGTTGATGCCGAGGAAAGGTGGGAGCCATGTCCGACAGGGATGCTTCTATATTCGAGAGCGAACGCGAGCTCGACGAAGAGTCCGTCCGTAAGGCTCAGCGGACCGTCGCCCACCACTCGATCGATGCCGAAGACTGCCGGATGCTGCTCGCGGCCCTCGGCATTCCCCTCGTGCGCGACCTCGACAACGAGTCGGTCTCCGGCGCAGCCGGTGCAGAATCCCTGTGACCGACGCGTCTCGCTGAGACAGACCCAGGCGACCGCCGCTGGGCGACAGGCGTTCACAGCGACTCCACAGCGGAGCTCGAGGCTGCCTGCACCGGCGACCGCTTGTATGGGATGTAACCCGAACAGCCCATGGAGAGGTCCTCATGACGAACAGCCCGCGTCACCACGCCGACGAAGTGCACGAGCACGACCGCGGACTCAGCCACGACCTGAAATCGATGTTGTCGCGTCGCCGCGCATTGTTCGTGTTCGGCGCGGCGGGTGCGACCGCGCTCGCCGCGTGCTCGACGGCGGGGTCCACGGCGACCTCGTCCTCGTCCTCGACGGAGGCGGCCGCGTCCACGGCGGAGACGGTGAGCGGCGGCACGTGCGTGGCGGCGGCGCCGCAGGAAACGGCCGGCCCGTATCCCGGCGACGGGTCGAACGGTCCGAACGTGCTGGTCGAGTCGGGGATCGTGCGTCAGGACATTCGCAGCAGCTTCGGTGCGTACTCCGGGACCGCGGAGGGTGTCGCGACGACCATCGAACTGAACCTGCAAGACCTGACGAAGGACTGCGCGGCCGGCGAAGGAATGGCGGTCTACCTGTGGCACTGCGACCGGGACGGCGAGTACTCGCTCTACGGTCAGGGCATCACCGAGCAGAATTACCTGCGTGGCGTTCAGGTCGCGGATTCCGCGGGCAGGGTGTCGTTCACGTCGATCTTCCCGGCCTGCTACTCGGGCCGCTGGCCGCACATCCACTTCGAGGTGTTCGACTCATTGGAGTCTGCGGTGGCGGGCGAGGACGCCCGGTTGACGTCTCAGATCGCGGTGCCGCAGGACGCGTGCACCACCGTCTTCGCCTACGACAGCGGCTATGCGAACAGTGTCGGCAACCTGTCGAAGGTCTCCCTGGACTCGGACAACGTGTTCGGTGACGGCTGGGATGCCGAGTTGGCCACCGTGTCGGGCGAACCGGCCACCGGTATGTCGATCTCGATCACGATCGGTGTCGCCGAGAAGTCGGCGAACACGCAGTCTGCGCCGAGCGGTCCGGGTGGGGGTGGCGGACAGCCGCCGAACGGGGCACCCCGCCGGTAGCCGGCGCGGCTCGGTTCCGCCGTCCGTCAGCTGACGTGCCACCCGGGTGGTCTGTCGAGTTCGTTCCATTCACGGGTCAGCTGAGCCTGCTGCCGGCGGGACGCAACCCAGTGGACGACGAGGAAGAGGAGGCAGTAACCGCCGGTCGCTGTCACCCAGATCCCGCACGCGACGCTCACCGCCGTGGCGGCGTTCTGCGAACCGGTCTCCGGCGCCGCGACGAGACCGCCGTTCGGATCGAGCCAGACGGTGACGGTCTGACCGGCCTTCGTGCCCGATTCGGTGGGAACGTCGGCGGTGCGTGTCTGTCCGTTCGCCGACCACTGCACCCGTGCGTGCGCTTGATACTGGGGAGCGGCCGGCAGGGGTTCTCCCGTGCTCCCCGTGCGGGAATCCTCGACGAGCGTGGCGGGTGTCGGGTGGTGGGTGGCGAGTTCGGCCTGCGTCTCCTGGTCCAGTCGCGAGTACGTCTCGGTTCCGACGGCCGCGGCCAGCGGAACCATCATGAGCACGAAGAACACCCCGATGAGAACCATCGCGGAGCGGAGCCGGTCGCACCCCCTCATGAGCGGGTTGCGGCTCCATGGACCCAGACGCCACAGGCGTATCGGCGCTGCACACGTTTCACTCATCGCGCACCTCCGGGTGGTTGCCCACCACCATTGTGCAACCGAAACGCCTGCACGTGTAGGGCCTTCTGGCAGGTGTTCGCACGCGGCCGGTGTTGCCGGGTCAGACCCTTCGCGACAGGTCGGGCCACGGGGAGCTGTCACGCATCGATGCCGGCGAAGGCTTCGGTCAGTGCCTCGATCCCGGCCCGGACCGTGGGCCGGTCGTTGTCGGCGCGGCGGAGCGCGTAGATCTCGCGCTCGAGTGTGGGACGCACCGGGACGATCGCCACGTTGTCCGGCACCCAGACGCGGGCCAGGCGTGGCACGAGAGCGGCGGCGAGTCCGTGCGCGACGAACTCGAGTTGCGCCGCGAATTCGGGCACCTCGTACCTGATATCCGGTTCGACGCCGCGGTTACGCAACGTCTGCACCAGCCAGGTGTGGTACACCGCGCCCTTCTTCCACGTCGTCCACGGCATGTCCGCGATCTCGTCGAGATCGACGTGGTCGCGCGACGCCAGCGGATGGTCTCGGGACAGTGCGACGTCGGCCGAATCCCGGTGCACCAGGGTGTGCACTGCGTCCTCGGGCAGGTGCAGCGGCATCGTGACCCAGCTGTCGACGACGGCGAGGTCGAGTTCCCGGCGCACGATCGCGGGTATGAGGTCCTCGGTCTCGCCGGCGAAGAAGCTGACCCTGAGCTGCGGGTGGCGCCTGCGCAGCGTCGCCACGGCAGTCGGCACGACCACCCTGCCTGCGGAGGAGAAGGACCCGATTCGCAGGTCTCCCACCACATCGCGGTCCAGGGAGACGACCTCGGATTCGGCCTGCGCCAGAAGCGATATCACTTCCTGTCCGCGACGGGCCAGGAGCCGGCCCGCATCGGTGAGCTGAACGCCGCGGCCCGCGGGTACCAGAAGTTCGACGCCGACCTCCCGTTCGAACTTGCCGAGTTGCTGCGACACCCCGGACGGCGTCACGTGCAGGGCGCGGGCTGCGGCACCGATCGATCCGTGTTCGGCGACAGCGCACAACGCGCGGAGGCGATCGACACTCAACATGGTAGTAACTCTACTTCTTTCATGACACGACTATTCACTTGTTGTAATGGTTGGAGCCTCGGAGAATTTTCGGTGTGACTACCGCCCTCCGTTTGCGTCCCCGTGCCCTCGTCCGCCCCTCTTTCAGCGTCGCGTCCGTGGATCCGCGACTGCTGGTGCTGGCGGGTGCGGTGGCGACGTCGCTGACCGGCAGTCTCATCAAATTGTCCGGGGTGGAGCCGGCCACGTCGACGTTCTTCCGGTGTGTGCTGGCGCTGCCCATCCTCGGACTTCTTGCGCTGCAAGAATTTCGGCGGTACGGCGGGATCCCGCGCAGGGTGATCGCGGCCCAGGTACTCGGCGGGATGATGCTCGGCGTCGACTTCGCGTTGTGGGCGCGATCGATCCACCTGATCGGCGCCGGCATCTCCACCGTCGTCGTCAACGTGCAAGTCGTCGTCGTGCCACTGCTCGCGTGGGTCTTCTTCCGTGCACGGGTGCCGGTCCGGTTCGTCGTGGCCGTTCCCTTCCTGTTCGCCGGTGTGGCTCTCGCCGGTGGAATCCTCGGCGGCAGCGGCGAGGGTGACCAGCTGTTCCTCGGAACTCTGCTGTCGCTGGCGGCGGGCGTGGCCTACGGGATCTACATCTTCGTCATCGGCCGCGCCGGATCCGCACACCGGGCGTCGTCGCAGGTCTTCGTGTCGACGATCGCCGCCGGCGTCGTCGGAACCGCAGTGGGATCACTGTGGGGAACGGTGGACCTCACGCCGGGATGGCCCGCGCTGGGATGGCTGGCGGCACTGTCGCTGAGCAGCCAGGTACTCGGCTGGGTCCTCATCGGATTCGCCCTGCCGCGGCTCGCCGCCGAGGTGGGCGCCACATTGCTGCTGCTCCAGCCGGTCCTGGCGATGCTGTTCTCCGTCGTGATCGTGCACGAGCGGCCCAGTATCGGGCAGTTCGCCGGCTGCGCGCTCGTCGTCGCCGCGGTGTGGATGGTCACCCACGTGAAGCCGGCGGACCGTCGTCCGGTGACCGCGCGAATCGCCGAATGACTCGGAGTGCGGCGTCTGCCCGGGCGTTTCACCCCGTCCGCAGTGTGGGTTCGTCGCCGGGCGGTTCGGGTGGGTGCTGCCGCTGCTTCGCCGTGTACAGCTCGCAGTCGGCGGTTCGATAGAGCGCGGTGAGTGGGTCGGCCTCGCCGGTGCACGACGCGGCGCCGAGGCTGAACGGGGTAGGGCTCTGCCGGGCGAGTTGCGCCATCACGCCGGGCAGCTCGGCGTGGTGCTCGCCGACCACGCAGGTGACGAACTCGTCGCCACCGACCCGGGCGAGAAGGGCGCCGCGGGGCATGTGCTCGGCGAGGTAGTTCGCGAGGTCGACGAGAACCGCGTCGCCCGCGGCATGGCCGTAGTGATCGTTGGTGGACTTGAACTGGTCGACGTCGATGAGGACCAATGTCACGGAGACCTGTCCGGTGCCCGCGCCTTCGACGGCGTGCCGGAACGCGAGCTCGAAACCGGCGCGGTTGAGCAGGGCCGTGAGTCCGTCGGTGCTGGCCGATTCGATCAGCGTCCGGGTGAGGGATCCGAACATCTCGGCGGCGCCGACCACGCAGGTGACGGCCACGACGAGAACGGCGGCCTTCACGGTCACCGTGTCCACCTCGACCGGCACCAGCGTGAAGGCAGTGGGGGCGACGACGACTCCGACCACCATCAACCCGGTGAGGCATCCGACGAGGAGCCGCGACTGCCGCTTCGGGTAGAACACGACGAAATACATCGCCAGGAACATCGCCGCGATCGCGCAGAGCAGTTGGGCGACGGCGAGAACGAGACCGGACATCACGATCGGAGTGGCGAGCAGTGCCGCCGCCGTGCAGACCTGGTAGGCCCGTCGGCTCGGCCTGCGTCCGCCCCGGTACAGCACGACGAGTGCGAACACTCCCAGGAGGATGCCCGCCGTGCGAGCGGCGACGGTCTCCGGCCGGATCGGCAACCCGACCATGGGAGGAAGGACGAATCCCGCGAGGTGCAGCGCAGTCGTGATCCACAGGTAGCGGCGCAGGATGCGCGGCTGATAGTCCTGCAGGACCGTGTCGACGGACGACGCAGCGAGGGGCCTCACTCTCGCAATTATCCAGGACCGGTCCAGGAAGGGGCGGGTCTCTCGTGACCGCCCCTTCCGGGAGGGCGAGTCAGCTGGGCGTGGACGCCGGGATCGGCACGGCGGTTTCGTGCCACGGAGGCGTGTGGATGCCCCCGCCGCCGTACATCGGGAGTCGGATCCCGTCGCCGTACCGGGCGATCTGGTCCCAGGGGCGGTTGAGGCCGAACGTGCCGTAGGTGCGGACCCGGGTCACGGCGTCGAGGTCGAGGGTGTCGACGAGCACTTCTTCGCCCGACCCTGCCTGCTGGCGGATGATGCCCTCGGGGTCGACGACGACGCTGGCACCGACTGCGGCCGGGTCGGCGCCGTTGACGTTGACGACGTACACCTGGTTGGTCCACGCGTTGGCGCGGGAGCAGACGAGTTCCATCTCGCGGTCGCGGGTGGTGGTGAGGGTGGGTTGGATGATCACTTCCGCGCCGAGCCAGGCCAGTTGGCGTGCGGTCTCCGGGAAGGAGCCGTCGTAGCAGATGGCCAGACCGATCCGGCCGGTACCGGGAATGTCGAAGACGACGAACTCGCTGCCGGGCGCGGTCTGCTCGTACGGCTGCCAGGGGAAGACCTTGCGGTAGTGGGCCACGACCTCGCCGAGGGGCGACACGGCGATGGCGGTGTTGTAGATCTTGTCGTCGTCGCCGCGCTCGTAGAGGCTTCCCGGCACCAGCCACAGTCCGGTCTCCTCGGCGAGTGCGCAGATCCGGTCGATGTGGGGGCCGGCGAGTGGCAGTGCCACCCGGTCCATCCAGTCGGCGCGGGCCTGCAGGAGGGGTGCCTCCGCGGCCAGCACGAGTTCGGGGACCACAACGAGTTCGACGTGTGGGAAGGTGTCGCGCACGGCGCGGACCTGGTCGGCGAACCGCTGCCAGGTGGCCTCCACATCGAACGGGATCGGGGCGGTCTGGACGGCGGCGATGGTCAGTGTGCGCATGGTTTCAGTCCTCTGTGACGGTCAGTTCGGTGACGGCGGTGCGGCCGTCTCGGAAGAAGCGGCGGAAGCGGGTGCGGACGAGCAGCATCGCCACGGCGCCGACGGCGATCGAGCCGACACCGAGCAGGAACACCCCGCCGATGCCGTGGAACGAGGTGGCCCCGTAGCCCGGGTCGAGCATGTCGTGGGCGCTGCGCGCGAAGGCGGCGAGCATGATCGTCCCGCCCAGTGCGGGCAGGATGCCCCGGAGGAACAGGTCGCGCGGGGAGTTGTTCAGGCGGTGGCGGAAGTACCAGACGCAGGCGAGACCGGTGACGCCGTAGTAGAACGCGATGAGCAGGCCGATCGAGAGGATCGCGTCACCGAGGAAGTTGCCGGAGACGAGCGTGAGGGCGGTGAGCAGGACCGCGGCGGTCGCCCCGAAGAACACCGTGCCGAACGCGGGGGTGCGGTAGGTGGGGTGGATTCGGGTGAAGGTGCGGGGCAGTGCGCCGTGGGCGCCCATGGAGAGGGTGGCGCGTGAGCTGCCGATGACACAGGTGAGCAGCGCCGAGATCGCCGATACGCAGATGGCGAGTTCGACCACCTTCGACAGGCCCGCGCCGAGAACCGGCGGCCCGAGCGTGGCGAGTACGTCTCCCGCGTTGTCGGGATTGCCCAGGCCCAGCCCGTCGGTGCCGATGCCGGCGAAGCTGATCGCGGCGAATCCGGTGAAGAGGTACGTGCCCAGCAGGACGAGCGTGGAGATCACGGCGGCCTGACCCGGGATGCGGTCGCTGTCACGGGTTTCCTCGTTGACGGTGATCAGCGCGTCCCAGCCCCAGTAGATGAACAGGCACAGCAGCACCGCCTCCGCGAAGGGGCCGAAGCCGCCGAACGCGAACGGGTTGAGCCAGGACAGGCTCGGTGCGGAGGCCCCGGTGCGGGCGAACGCGGCCGCTCCGAACCCGAACAGGGCGACCAGTTGCAGCCCCAGCAGCACGTATTGCACGGAGGCCGCGAGTTGCAGCCCGCGGTAGGCGATGGTGGTGACCGCGGCGACGATCAGGACCGCGGTGACGATCACCGCGACGTTGTCGGACGCCAGCGAATCCAGGCCGAGCAGGGTCAGGAGGTACCCGGCTCCGACTCGGGCCAGTGCCGTCATCGCGATGAGGGTCGCGATCTGCACCACCCAGCCGCCGGAGAGCCATCCCGTGTGTGGACCGAACGCGCGGGTGGTCCAGACGAACGTGGTGCCGCAGTCCGGCATCTCCCGGTTCAGCTCGCGAAAGGCGAACGCCGTCAGAAGGATCGGCACGAAACCGAGGAGCAGGGCGGCGGGGGCGAGGTTGCCGACGACCATCGTCACGAAACCGAGCGTGACCGCGATGCTGTAGGCCGGCGCGACCGAGGACAGGCCGAGCGCGACTGCGGCGAGCAGACCCACGGAGCCGCCCCGCAGTCCCTTCCCGGTGGGTGCTGGTGGTGGGTCGAGACTCGTCTCGGCGTCGGTGGGATTGGTCGACACGGTGACTCCTGAGATCGGATTGGATTCTTTAAATAGAAATTTAAGAACAGTGTGATCTACCTGTCAATAGCTGGGCAGGTATTGTCTAAATCTCCATATAGAAACCAGGAAAGAGCGGAGCGAGGGCAGTGGCGCGGAAGAAGGATCAGGGGGCCCGTCGGGCCGAACTCGGTGAGGCCGTCCAGCGGGCGGTGCTCGCGCGTGGACTGGAGGGCCTGCGTCTGCGTGACATCGCGGAGCAGGCCGGGGTCACGCCTGCGGCGGTGCTCTACTACGGCGACCTGGACGCGTTGATCTACGAGACGTATCAGCGGGCCATCGAGCGGTTCAGTCAGGAGCGCGAGCGCGTCGCCGACCAGTTCCCCGACGCGCGCGACCGCCTCCGGGCCTGCATCGACCACGGCGTCGCGAGCGGGCCGGACGACGAACTGGTCCGACTGCTGTTCGAGTGCTGGCCGAGATCGCTGCGCGACGCCAAGGTGGCGGCCCTGGACAGTTCGCTGACCGAACGCCAAATCGCCGTCTACTACGGCATTCTCGTCATCGGTGAGACTCAGGGGCACTTCACGCTCACCGACCCGCCACGCCTGCTCGCAGCGAATTTCGTGGCCATGGAGGACGGTTACCAGATGGAGGTGCTGGCCGGACGTCGCAGCCGCGCCGAGGTGATCGCCAGCCTCCACTCCTACGCGCGTGCGGCCACCGGCCACGATCTGAGCAGCTAGGCCGAGTACGGGAAACTGGGAGTAACAGATAGGTTGGATGCGCGTCGCCAGGCCCGGCCGCCGAGCACCGACAAGGAGCCTCCCATCAAGATCCTGCAGAACGTCTCTTCTCCGGACTAACGACCGCCAGTGGATTTCGGAGAGGGCGGTGGTGTCCGGCTCGAGCGTTGCAGCGATATCCTGGTAGGACGTTTTCGTGAGGTGAGCGCCGTGCTGCATCGTCAAGGGTGTCTCGGATCGGGTGAATCGGCGTAGCCGATGGTTGATGCCGATCCGTACCGGACGCAGCGCGAGGTTGGCGCTTCAGTCACAGCGGAGCTAGAAGCCGCTGGACTCGAAGACGCCCAGGAAATCGGCCGCGGTGGCTTCGGCGTTGTCTACCGGTGTATCCAGACTGAGCTGGACCGAACGGTCGCGGTGAAGGTCCTCACCGCCGACATGGAAGCGGAGAACCGGGCACGGTTCTTCCGGGAACAGCAGGCGATGGGCAGGTTGACCGGTCACCCGAACATCGTCCCTGTCCTGCAAGTCGGTGCCACCGCCACCGGCCGCCCCTACATCGTCATGCCCTATCACCCGCAGGACTCCTTGCAGGTGCGGATCCGAGACCACGGTCCCCTGCCATTGGGCGACGCGCTGCGGCTCGGAGTAAAGCTCGCTGGCGCGGTGGAGACGGCGCACCGGCTCGGCATCCTGCACCGCGACGTGAAACCGGCGAACATCCTGCTCACCGACTACGGCGAACCCGCGCTCACCGACTTCGGTATCGCGCACATCGCCGGAGGATTCGAGACCGCCACCGGCACCGTGACCGGCTCACCGGCCTTCACCGCGCCCGAGGTGCTGGCAGGCGATCCGCCGACCTCCAGTTCGGATATCTACGGGCTCGGGGCGACGCTGTTCTGCGCGCTCACCGGCCACGCCGCGTTCGAACGGCGCAGCGGTGAGCAGTTGGTTGCCCAGTTCCTGAGGATCACAACACAGCCGGTACCGAATCTGCGTGAACAGGGAATCTCCGACGACGTGGCGGCAACGATCGAGCGGGCGATGTCGACGAATCCGCACAACCGCCCGTCCGCGGTCCAGCTCGGAGACGAACTCCGTGAGATCCAGCTCCACCGGGGGTTTGCGGTCGACGTGATGGCCCTCCACGGCGATACGGGGTCCGCGCCGCGGAAACTGCCGAACTCTGTCGTGCAGCGCCTGACGATGGCGCGCACCGTCGGGGACGTCAAGACGAACATTCGCCTGGAACTCACCAGTTTCGTCGGCCGACGGAACGAGGTGACAGAACTCAAGAACCTGTTGTCGGTGTCCCGTTTGGTGACGCTCACCGGGATCGGTGGCGTGGGGAAGACGCGTCTGGCGTTGCGGGTTGCGACCATCACGCACCGCGACTACGCCGACGGAGTGTGGCTCGTGGAGCTGGCCGAGCTGCGGGACGAGTCGTTGCTCGTCGACATGATCGCCGCCTCCCTCGGAATAGGTGATCACTCGGCCAGGCCGTTGATCGAGGTGCTAGCGGAATTTCTGGTGCCGCGCGAGCTGCTGCTGGTATTCGACAACTGCGAGCACATCCTGGATGGCGTCGCCGGGCTGGCCGAGACCCTGCTGCGGGCGTGTCCGGGATTACGCATCCTCGCCACCAGCCGCGAGCCCCTCGGTATCGGCGGGGAAACACTGCTCCGGGTGCCCCCGCTCACTGTCCCCGACCCCGACCGACCGCCCTCCCTGCAGGGTCTGCCCCGCTACGACGCGGTGACATTGTTCGCCGAGCGCGCAGCCGCAGCTGTGCCCGGATTCGAGCTCACCGAGGACAACGCCGCCGCGGTCGCCGGGATCTGCCATCGGCTGGACGGATTACCGCTGCCGATCGAACTAGCGGCGACTCGGTTGCGGGCGATGTCGCCCGAGCAGATCCTTGCGCGGCTGACCGACCGTTACACGCTGCTGACCCGCGGCAGCCGAGGCGCTCCCTCTCGTCAGCAGACCCTTCGGCTGTGTATCGATTGGAGCTACGAGCTGTGCACCCCGCAGGAGCAACAGTTGTGGTCTCGGCTGTCCGTGTTCGCCGGTAGCTTCGAACTCGATGCGGTGGAACAGGTCTGCGGTATGGGACTGGCATCATCGGATCCGCTCGATGTCGTGGCCTCCCTGGTGGACAAATCGGTCGTGATCCGGGTGGAATCCGGCTCGGCCGTGTGCTTTCGGCTGCTCGAGACCCTGCGCGAGTACGGGCATGAGAAGCTCCAGGCCACCGAGGAGTATGTCGAACTGCGTCGACGGCACCGCGACTGGTATGAGCAACTGACCGCCGAGTCTGAGGCCGAGTGGATCAGCTCCCGGCAACTGGACTGGATCGCCCGACTCGAGCGTGAACAAGCGAATCTACGGGAGGCGATGGAGTTCTGTATGTCCGACAGCCCCAACAATGGACTTCGCATCGCCGCGAGCTTGCTCCCCTTCTGGCTCTCCCGGAGCTTGCTCAGCGAGGGGCGGTACTGGCTGGGTCGCGTCCTTGCACACCTGCCAGCGGAGCCGACCCTGGAGCGGATCAAAGCGGTCTACGCCTGCAGCGTGCTGGCCGAATTGCAGGGCGACCTCTCCGCGGGGGCGGCACTGGTGGAGGAGGGCCGCAGACTGGCCGAACAGACGACCGACGCGGTGAGCCACGCATACATCGAGTACGCGGACGGCCTCCTCGCCCTTTTCAGGGGTGATCCCACTCGCGCCTGCGCGCGACTCGAAAGCGCCGGCACCGTTTTCCGCACACAGGAGGACGTTTCACACGTCGGGGTCCTGCACCGGCTGGGGATGGCCTACGAACAACTCGGCGAATCCCAGCGGGCGAGTGACTGTTACGAACAGATCGTCGCGATCACACAGGCGCACGGTGAATCGATGTACCAGTCGTTCGCGCTGTGGGCCATGGGCGATGCGGGGTGGCGCCACGGTGATACCGATCGGGCAGTTCAACTACTCGAACAGTCACTGCAGTTGACCCGGCAGGTGAACACCCCGCGCACCGCCATCGCGTGCCTCGAGACACTGGGCTCGATCGCCGCCGTAGCGCATGACGCGCGACGCGCGGTCATCCTGATGGCGGCCGCTGACGAACTCGGACGCACCGTGGGCAGCCCCACGGTGGGGTTCCCCCATCTACTCGTCTCCCGCGAGGAGTCCGAACAGAGAGCCTATGGAGCGCTCGGCAAGAGCTCCGTGGAGGCGGCGCGCCGAGAGGGGCGGCGCTTGGGCTTTGACGCCGCCATCGCCTATGCCCTCGGCGAACGGATCCCGGACGCGCCGCCTGATACCTCAGTGAAACTGACCAAACGTGAACGGCAGGTCGCCGAACTGATCGCCGCCGAGGGCCTGACCAACAGGGCGATCGCCGCACGACTGGTGATATCGCCCCGCACCGCGCAAGGCCATGTGGAGCGTGTACTCAGCAAACTCGGCTTCACCTCCCGCGCGCAGATCGCAGCCTGGGTGGTCGAGCAGGCCCAGCAACGATGACACACGGCCTCGTGATCGATAGCGCCGGAAATCCTCAATTTCGCTGCATCGGTTAGATATTGGAGCGGACGGTCCGTTGTCCGGGCCTAGAGAGGAAGGGAGGTCCAGGTCCGCTTCTCTTCACCCCGAACACCGACGGCGCCGTGGAGCACGCCTATCGCGTTCGGATGATCTCCGGAATGTGCACCGCCCGCCTGTGTTCTCCTCCTCGATGGTGCTGTCACCGTCATTGATCAGCCCATCGAGGGGATGAGTGCTGCTGGGCGACCCTTGATCGGGTCGCCCAGCGCCGCGAACAGGTGTCAGGCCGGGCGGTCGCCTCTGAGGGTGACGCGGTGCATACGCCGGTAGTGCGGGTGGTAGTCGCCGACCGCGTAGTGTTGCGTCGATCGGTTGTCCCAGATCACCAGGGAGTTCGGTTCCCAACGGAATCGGACCTGGTACTCCGGGGTCTTGGCCAGGCCCGTGAGCATGTTTCGTAGCGAGTCGCTCAGTTGCGGAGGAACCCCGGAGATGCGGGAGGTGAACAACTCGTTGACGTAGACGAGTCTGCGACCGGTTTCCGGATGCTTGCGTACCACGGGGTGGGTCATCGGAGGATACTTTCGGCGTGTTTCCTCGTACCGTGCTTCCGCGTCCTCTCCTTGGCGGACGACGCCGGTCAGTTCCTTTTCCCAATCGTGCACGGCCTCGAGCCCGTCGATGAGGTTCTTCATCGTCTCCGGTAGCGCGTCATATGCGGCAGTCATGCTCGACCACAGTGTGTCACCGCCGCAGGGCGGGATGTCCTGGGCGTGGAGGCAGGTCGCGGAATTTGGAGTCGCCTGCCAGGTCAGATCGGAGTGCCAGACGTCGGTTCCGGCTGCGCGACCGCGAGATTCGAGCACCTCGATGAACGGGTTTCCCGGAAGGGAGGGAAAGAATGCACTTACTTCCTGGGGGTCTCCGAACACCTTCGCGAATCGGAGCTGATCTTCTGGCTCGAGGTGCTGATCGCGAAGAAACAGGACTTCGTGTTCCAGGAAGGCTGTGCGCAGTTCGGTCTGGCACTGCGGTGTGATCTCGTCACGAAGATCCAGGCCGTGGATGAATGCCCCGATGGTGGGTGTTGCGCGTTCCAGGGTGAATGTTTCGTAGCGTGATTCATTGCTGCTCATAGGGTTTCCTTCCGTCAGCGTGTTATCTGTTACTGGATGGGGGCGAATTCTGTGCCGCGGCGGGCGGAGCCTGAACCCCTAGAGCACAGGACGGTGAGCACCCCTTCTCCGAGAGGTTGTTCTTTCGGGAGTTGTGGGACCCGATCAGAGTTCGTTGTCATTGTGAGTGCTTCCGTGCCCGAGAGGCGACGTCCATGAGGGGTATCACTCCGAGTAGGTGGGAGTGCGGAGCCCGCTCACGTTATCGGTGCCGATTCCGCTGTCGGCTTGCGTGTCTTTTTTCCGGTTCGTCCGTCCGAGCACCAGTACGCAGACGAACGATAGTGCTGCGGTGACGAAGACATACAGGGAAATGGAGATGGACGCATGGGTTGCGCTGAGTAGTGTTCCGGCGATGAGCGGCGCGATGGCGCTGCCCAAGAGGTTGCCGAGGGTGGTGGCCAGCGACAGCCCGCTGTAGCGGACTCGTGCGTCGAACGCCTCGGAGAAGTATGCCGGCTGCAGCGCCCACGGGATGTATACGGCGATGGTCGCGGCGACGTAGCAGACAGCGATGAAGCCGTACGAGCCCGAGTCGAGCGCCCAGTAGAGCGGGAAGGCGAGAGAACCGATGAGGGCAAGGCCCAGCAGGAAGAGCCGTTGCCGGCCGAACCTGTCGGAGAGCGCACCTGCGATCGGGGTGACCACGAATCCGACCGCGGAGGTGACGATCACCAGAATCAGCATGGAGCTTTGACTCAGGCCGCCCGCCTCTTGCGTGTAGACGAAGTTGTACACGGTCAGGAGGTAGAAGAAGATGCCCGGCGACAGGCTGGCGCCGGCGACCAGGAGGACCTGCTTCGGGTGTGTGCGAAGAACTTCGATGATGGGCAGGCGCACGACCGCGTGCACATCCTTGACCCGGTCGAACTCCGGACTCTCGGCGACCTGTACCCGGATGATCAGTCCGGTGATCACCAGTACCGCGCTGAGGAGGAACGGAACACGCCACCCCCAGGCCATGAAGTGATCATCGGCCATTGCATCGAGGGGTAGGTACACGGTCATCGCCAGGATCAGTCCGACCGCCACCCCCGCCTGCGGCCAGCTGCCGAAGAAACCACGTCGGTTATCGGGGGAATGCTCCGTGGCCATGAGCGCAGCACCGCCCCATTCGCCGCCGAGCGCGAAGCCTTGTGTCAGTCGCAGCAGCACCAGCAGCACCGGAGCGAAGGCGCCGATGGTGGCATATGTCGGCAGCAGGCCGATCAGCACGGTGGCGACGCCCATGATCAAGATGGTGACGACCATCATCGATTTTCGGCCCACCCTGTCCCCGAAGTGACCGAACACGATGGCTCCGATCGGGCGGGCGACGAAGCCGGCGGCGAAGGTCGAGAAGGCCAGCAGCGTTCCGATGGCCGGGTCGAAGCTGGGGAAGAAGTGATGGTTGAATACGAGCACCGCTGCGGTGCTGTAGATGAAGAAGTCGTACCACTCGATGGTTGTGCCGATCAGGCTCGCCAGTGCGACCTTCTTCGGCGAGCCTGCGCCCGCTGGTCGTGCGACTGCACCACCCATACTGTGCCTCCCGGCTATTTGACGAACATGCGATCACGCGGCGCGTGAACCGCGTGGCGAATCAGAGCGTTCTAGGGACCCTCTGTTTCTGGAATAACGAGCACAATGGAAAACCTTCAAATTATTTAAGTGGTCAATATCTTAACGCTGAGGCTAGTTGTGCGCAAGCTCTCATTTCTTAAAGTTTGAGCCCTCAACCTGCTGTTATGCCGAACCGCGAGACCGCAAGATTCAGGCACTGAGTGACAGATGAAATAGAGCGGGAAATGGATTCCCCGGCCCGAAATGCCGCTACACACCTCGGCGGAATCGGCCACGCATGGCTCGCACGAAGAAATAGACCGTGTGCACAGTTAACGATTTCCACTCGTGGGCGGAAAGCAAGAGAAATCCACGTGGGGGATTAATTGCGAAACATGGTCAGCGGCAAGCTGGCACGCCACGAACAGAAATGTCCGCAGAGATGCGGATCCTGACGGGATTGCCGGCACTCACCCAAGCCGCGCGGGGTGCGATCGTGTGGGACGTCAGCGTGGATTCGACCATCGCGCAGGCTCACCAGCATGCGGCGGGCGTGCGCTGGGCTCCCGAGGCGCAGTCCGTGCCGCCCGGCGAGGTCGAGATCGAGCCCGCCGACCACGCGTTGCGGCGCTCCCGAGGAGGGTGGACCACCAGGACGCATCTGGCCTACCTGGCCGCAGCGGTCCCTGATTACCTCGGCCGCGGCGTCAGCGTAGTCGTCCAGGTCGAACCGACGTCCGGGATCCCCGCTGCGCCCGGAACCGGGGGCGTCCCACGCGAGCAGCCTCAGGGAACTGTTGAGCTCACCGAATTGTGGTGCGAAACTGTCGGCGCTACCACCGATTCCGCGCAGCAGGTGAGCGGGAGCGGTGCCAGCCCCGACTGCGTGCGCCACAACGCCCGCCCGCTGTCTACCCGCCCGTTGGACGGCACCTTCCTCACCCCTGACTGATTGTGTCCACATGCATCGACCTCGACTTCTTGGGCCGGGAGTCCCGGTTGCGCAACTCGCGCTCAACCACTCTGAGTGGCGCACCTCACGAGACCTGGGTTTTGGCCGATTTCCATAATTTTTACGGCCATAATGTCCAATATGACCTCTCAGGCTGCAGCAGAACTGGACCTTGCAATTATCGGCGCGCTGCAGCTCAACCCCCGCGCTGACTGGGCGGACTTGGCGGAGGCACTTCAGTACTCGCCGAAGACACTCGCCCGAAGATGGAAGCTGTTGTCCGAGAGCGGCTCGGCATGGATCGCGGTGGCTCCGGGCCCGACCTTCCTGAAATTCGGATGTGCCGCATGGCTTGCGATCACCTGCAGACCCCAGAGCAAGCATGACGTTGCAGAAGCCCTGATTGCCGAACCAGCAGTCGACACGGTATCGAGCACATCCGGGACGTCGGACTTCCATGTGATCGTGTTCGTGTCCAGCATTGCCGACCTCGCCCGTCTGCTCACCGACCGCATCGAGGTGATCGAAGGAATCAGGTCGGTGGCAACGACGGTCGTGCTCACCAACTACACAGAAGGCGCGCGGTGGCGCGTCCAGGCGTTAGACCTGGAACAGGCCCATCTTCTCCAATTACCCCAGGCAGCGCCCACACGCAGGAAAACGATTCCATTCCTGGACGATCTCGATCGTTCTCTGCTCGGAGCTCTGGCGAAAGATGGGCGTCAAGCATGGACCACACTCGGCGAGCAATGCGATGTGACCGGACCGACCGCGCGACGCCGCGTCGAAAGGCTGATCGACGGGGGCCGCGTGGCCCTGCGCTGCGAGGGAGCGAACACACTTGTCGGACCAGTCGTTGAGACGACTTTCATGATCACGACCGCACCGAGCGAGTTGAACACGGTCGGCAACCTATTGAGCCGAATTCCAAAATGCCGAATTGCAAACGCCACTACCGGAACCTCGACAATCGTCGCCACGATGTGGTTTCAGACGGTTAGCGAGATTGCGCCATTCGCGGCTGCACTCACGCGAGAACTTCCGTCCATCACCATTTCGGACCGGTTCATCAGCCTCCACACATTCAAGAGGGCAGGACATGTCCTTGATCAGGATGGACGAACCACCGGATTGATCCCACGGGCCATCTTCTAGCGGGAACCGAACAACCCGTAACCAGCCGACACCCGGAGCTCTTGGGGGTGACCGGTCATCGATCCGCTTCCGGAAGGCAGGTCATTGACATCGACAACCTTGTTGGCGCCCTCCTGCTCGGCGCCAACGACGCCAGCCCAAACGCCACCGCCAGCACCAGCCAGTCGCTGAAGATCTCGGGTCGGCGGCGGACCGGCTCTCCACATTGGCAGGCATGACAGGCCACAAGCTGGAGACGCGCCGCGGCACGAACTCGGCGTCCGGGCGGTGGGTTCGCAGTCCTCCAGCGGTCAATGCCGTCGAAGAAGCGAGTGGTGGTGCACTCGCCTTCAGGCCATCCTTTGTGCGCGTCGATCACCGCGCATTCCTATCACTGAACTGGGCAGATGGCACGTCCCTGTGACGGCCGAAGGGCTACTGTCCACGCAACGTCCAGCTCTGACAATGGGGGAGATGCCATGACCGGTGCAGCAACCACGCCGCCGCTCGGGAAGATTCTGACGGCCGATGAGATCACCCGGTTCGTGGCCCGGGTCGCGTATCCCACCAGCCCGGTGGTGCTGGTGGGTGAGGAACTGGCTCTGGCCGCTCCGGCGCGGGCCTACGGTGATCGGCGGGGTGCGCTGCCGGACCTGGCGGAGAAGGCGCGCACGCTTCTGCCCGAGACAGCCGACGGCCGCACCGCGGACGACACCGCCCCCGATTCCGGGCCCGGCGCGTAGCGACCACCCCGGCTCGGTTCCCGGCCGCCGGTACCTGAGGGGTGAGAGAGTGCGGGGTATATGACATTGCGGCTGCTCACGACTCTTGCGACGGACTCGGACGCCGCGGCGACCGCGGCTCTGACGAAGTAATACGGCCGCCCGTATCTGGGCGAGGACGCCTTCGTCGGCGCGCACTTCGACTCCTGGTCGAGCACCGGGGAGCGGGTGGGGGAGGCGGACCGGTTCACCGCGGACGATCTGGTTGCGGCGGGTGTTCCTGACGGTGCAGATTCCGCCGACGGCGGCGCGGGCGATCCTGGGCACGAAGGCGGAGGCGCTGAACGCCCTTCTGGCGGCCGTAGGCCCGGATCGGGACCTGGTTCGATGTTCCGCGTCCCCGGGTGTCTCCGCACGGTTCGTTCACCTCGTTGGGCCTGATCCGCCGCCGGCGTCGAATTGGGTGAGTTGGGCGGCGCCGGCGGTGTTGGTGGTGGTGTTCGGGTTGGTGACGGTTCCGTGGCGTGCTGCCCGGCAATTCGCCGTTCCGTTTGTGCTGGCGTTTGCGCCGATCGCCGCGCTGGCGGCGTGGTTCGTCATCGGGATGGACCTGTTTTCACCCCGGACTGAGCTCGCCGGTGCCGCTCGGGCGGCGCGTGAGTTGCTGCTGGGGCTGCTCGACGGTCCGCCCGGCGGGACCTATGTCGAGGGCCGCGACGATCGGCCCTGGCTGGACCCCGAGGCTTAGGTCGTGTTTCAAAGGTGGTTCGGCTGTGAGTTTTCGATCAAGTGGATGTGTCGCTGCCGTTGAATGACCTCGTGCCCAGCGTCGCGGGGCCGGGGCGGACGTTACCGACGTGCAATGGGCGCGGTTGGTGCCGCTGCTGCCTCTGGGTAGGAAGGCGGGCCGTTCGCCGAAGTGGACGAAACGGCAGCTCATCGACGGGATCCGGTGGCGGATTCGGGCGGGTACGACGTGGCGGGATGTGCCGGCCCGGTACGAGCCGTGGCACGGCGTACGGGTTGTTCCGGTGTTGGCGGCGGACGGGGGTGTGGGTGCGGCGCTGAAGTGTCGCTGCGACGCAGGAACAGCGACGTTGCGCGGGAGGATGCCGCCGTCGGGTCCTGCTCCTGTCGACGTTCCGGTCGTCGGCGTCTGTGCCGACGACCGGTGGTCTGAGGTCCGGTTGCATTCAGGCGTGCGACAACGGCGGGAGACCGGGCACGCCGCCGGGTGAGAGTGCACGAAAGACGCGCTCTGGTGTCATCGGCAACTCGGTGAGCTGGGCACCGACCGCGTCGGCGATGGCCTGCGCAATCGCCGGGGCGATGGGGAGCATGCCGCCCTCCCCCATGCCTTTGGCGCCGAAGGGGCCCGCGCCGTGTCCCTGCTCCTGGGTGATCGAGACGAACCGCTCGGGGAGGTCCTCCGCGAGTGGGACGCGGTACAGCAGGGCCTCGGCGTTGAGAAGTTCACCGTTCTCGTAGCGCATTTCCTCGAACAGAGCCTGCGCGAGTCCCAGAACGGCGGCGCCTTCATCCTGACCGCGGCAGCCGATCTTGTTGATCACCTTGCCCGCGTCACCACTGACCACGAGCTGCAGGACCGTAACCCTGCCGGTCTCCGGGTCGACTTCGACCTCGGCTGCCGCCCACCCGATCTCGTAGAAGACACACCGGGCGGCCAAGGGTGCATCGGCATCACTGCGCACCTTGTAATAGCCGTCGGCCGAGAACTCGAACCCGGTGTGTCCGAAGAACTCCATGATTTGCGGGAGAAGCGGATATACCTCGCCTGTGGGGGTGCGCACCGTCCAGTCGTCGAGCACTGCGGTGGCCGAGTCGATGGCGAACTGTTCACCGGCCCACTCGAGCACTTGTCTACGCAGGTTCTCCGCCGCGTTCCGGACGGCCTGTCCCATCACCACCACGCCGGACGAGGCGTTGGTGCCCTGATCGAAGGGGGTGTGGTCGGTGTCGATGCGCGTGTACACGACGCGGTCGCGGCTGGTGCGCAGGACGTCGGCGACGATCTGGGACAACGCGGAGTGCCCGCCCTGGCCCATCTCGGTGAGCGCGCAATTGAGGAAGACGTCGCCGTTGGCGGTCACCTTGACCCGCGCCATCGCGGGCTTGTTGCCGCCGCCACTGTCCTTGAGCCCGACGCATACCCCCATGCCGCGGTTTCCGCTGCGATCCCTGGAGTGGTAGCCGATAGCGTCCGCGACCAGACGCATTCCCTCGGCGAGGTCGGAGTCGATCCCCGCATCCCCGGGGACGAATTCTTCGCCGAGCTTTTTGAGGTTTTTCAGCCGCAGTGCGTAGGGATCGATGCCGAGTCGCTGCGCGATGAGGTCGATCTGACGTTCACCGGCCCACGTGGTCTGCGTGGCACCGAAGCCGCGCATGGCGCCGGCGGGCACCGTGTTCGTGGTAACCGCCTTGCAGACGGTGTCGATGTGCTGCCAGCGATACGCGCCCGGCATCCGATAGCCGGCCTTCTCCGCCACCGCCGGACTGTGTTCGGCGTAGGCCCCGCTGTCGAGGAGCACCGTCGATTTGCGGGCGACAAAGGTGCCGTCCGCCTTGACGCCGGCCTTGACGATCAGCTTCGCCGCGTGCTGCGACACGGTGAGGAAGCCCTCTTCCGTGCTCATGCAGAACCGCACCGGCCGGCCGCCGCTGAGCTGGGACAGGCGGATGGCGACCGGGTCGGCCTTCGGGCCGTTCTTCGCGCCGAACGCTCCGCCGAGCAGGGCGACGTGCACCCGGATCCGGTTTTCGGGGAGGTTGAATACGTGCCCGAGTTCCTGGCGGAGGTTGAACGGGCTCTGCGTCGCCGTCCAGACCTCGATCTGTTCATCGGTTGCCTCCGCGACCGTGACGAACGGTTCGAGATGCATATGGTTCATCCGGGAGAAGAGGAAGGTGTCCTCGAAGATGTGGTCGCACTCCTCCCACACGTCCGGTGATCCAGTGCTGTAACGGAATTCGTAGCTGACATTGTGGTCGATGCGCAGCGACGCCGACGCGCCGTTCCGGTAAGGGGGCAGACCACCGCGCGGCTCGAGCGGATGGATTGTCGGCGACGACGGATCGAGGGCCTCGTCGACGTCGAATACCGCGGGCAGAATCTCGTATTCGACCTGAATGAGGTCCAGTGCCGCCAGTGCCGTGCGCTCATCTACCGCAGCGACGGCGGCGACGATGTCGCCGACATAGCGGACGGCGTCCGTCGCGACGACCGGCTGGTCCTTGACCATGGTGCCGTAACACCCCAGGCCGTCGGTTTCGTTGCGGGTCAGCACCGCGGTGACGCCGTCCAGTGCCCCGGCGGCGCTCGCGTCGATGGACACGATACGAGCGTGCGCGTGCGGACTCCGCAGCACCTTCGCGTGCAGCATGCCCGGTCGCACGATGTCAGTGTTGTAGACCGCTTTGCCGGTCACCTTGACCGCGGCGTCCGCGCGCGGCAGATCGCGTCCGGTGACCCGCTTGTCCGGAGAGACGGTCGGCAGCGAATACACGGTGTACCCACCGCCCGCGGCGTCGGAATCAACGTTGTGAGTGAAGGATTCGGGTGTCGCGGTCACGCGGATTCCCCGTTCGTCTCACCGGTCAGTTCGGCAGCGCGCTCGACCGATTCGAGGATCATCTCGTATCCGGTACAGCGACAGGTGTTGGAACTGATCCATTCCCGGATGGTGCCGCGATCGGGTTGTGGGTCCTGACGCAGCAGCCCGGTGGTGAGCATCAACATCCCGGACGTGCAGAAGCCGCACTGGAAACCCCCGCACTCGGAGAATGCACGTTGCTGCGGGGACAGCGTGCCGTCGGGCGCGGCCAACCCTTCCACTGTCTCGACCGAGGCGCCGTCGATGCTGAACGCGAAGGTCGAACAGGAGGCGACGGGCAGATCGTCCACGAGCACGGTGCACGCTCCACAGACCCCACGCTCACAGGAACCGCGAACGCCGTTGCAGCCGTGGTTGTTGCGCAGGACGTCGAGCAGGATGGCGTTGGCGGCGACGCGCACGGTCTGCTTGACGCCGTTCAGGGCGAACTCGATGCAGGTGTCGAGTTCTCCGTCGGGGGCAGCGGATCGATCGGTCTCGCGATCGGTGTACTCGGTCATCTCGTTGTCTTTCCCTTCAGCTGAGCACATGCCGCGGTGAGCAGGCGGCGCGTCAACACACGCACCAGGTGCCGGCGGTACTCCGCCGAGCCGGTGTAATCGGCACAGTCGTCCGGTAGCTGCTGGGCAAGCTGCGCACTCACCTCGAGCGGATCGAGTTCGCGGGCGCCGGTATCGGCCGTCAGTGCGAATCCGTGGCGGTACTCCGATCCCGATTGCGCGCGCACCTGCAGGGTGCCGTCGGGGTTGCGACGCACCGCGAGGGCCACTGTCGCCGTCGGACGCATCGAACGCTCATATCCGAACCAGACGAGGTCGTCCGTTCGTACGGTGATGTCGGTCAACAGACCTCGCTGATCGGTTCCGCTGTCCGCCCACAACGACGCGACCGGGCGGGAGAGCGCGCCGGCGTCGAAGACCAGGTCCGCGCCGAGCGCCCCGAGAAGCAGCGGCATCTCGTAGCGGTACCGCCGCGCCATCAGGTTTCCGCCGACGGTCGCGGTGTAGCGGATCCGAACGGTCGCGATCGACGCCCATGCCGCCGCGAGGTTCGGGATCGCGGTGCCGACGATGTCGTCCGTCGCACCCATGTGGTGGGTCACCATCGGGCCGATATGAAGAACACCGGCCTCGTGGCTGGTGATGCGGAGCGCATCGACCTTCTGCAGCGACACCAACGTGTTCGGGGCGCAGCCCTCACGGATCTGGGCGACCAGATCCGAGCAGCCAGCGGCGAAAACAGCGTCCGGATGTTCGGACACGATCGCCAGGGCGTCCTCGATGGTGGTGGGGCGATGGAGCCGGAAAGGGGCCATCGCGAGTTGGCTCTGTGCCACCAACCCGGCCCCCAGGGCCTGGGTGCGCATCAGCGGGCTCCCCGCACGAGTGTGCAGCTCGGTCTCCCATAGCCGGTATGCATGTGGTGATTCACCCCTTGTAGGGCGCGCCGTTCGACGGCCGCGGAGACGACGTCGAGTGCGGCGCGGACGGCTACCGAACCGAGTCCGGTGTAGACGAACTTACGCCGATTCCGGCCCCGAAGATGCTCACGAACCACGATCTGATCCTCACTGCCAACGCAGTCGTAGGCGGCTGGGTCGGGGAGGAACAGCACGGCAGCCAAGGAGCCACGCGCGCCGAGCCTGCCGTCTGCTGGGTTCTGCTCGGGGGTCGCAACGCCGCGAAAGGGTAGGGCGGTCACTGTGCCGCCGCCCTCCGCAGCCACCGTGGGAAGGCCGCTCTTGTGCATGTGCCTCGTTCCATTCGAAAGGACAACGAATGCCGGTCCAAGAAGACTCAGCGCAAAGTATCTTTGCTATAAGATAGTTCTACGTTCCTGGCGCCCTGAGGTCAATAGCTCGGCCACGGTCGCCGGACCGATTGCGTCGATGCCCACGGAGCCGAGGCGCAACACCCACCGAAGAGTTCAGGTCGCAGTCGTAGCTGCATCGAAACACCGCCACCGACGCGTAGCTGCACCACCCCAAGAACGCCCTGCGACCACGTCAAGCGACCCGGGAGGCCCCACGATCGCCCATATTGGATTCGAGCTCTATGCAGACGCTGCGCCGAGCGACTTGGCGACATTCTCCGATGCGGCAGCCTGTAAGGAGCCCTCGAGGACGGACAGAAGATCGGCGAGCTGCTCGCGCTGACCACCCTCGAGGCCACCCTGCATCCGCGCCAGCTCCGCGAAGTGCGCATCCGAGACAGCGTCGACAAGTTTCCGGCCCGCGTCGGTGAGCGTCACATACACCACGCGGGAGTCGATGTCATCGCGCTCGCGCAGTACCAGGCCGGCATCCTCGAGCCGGTTCACCCGCATCGTCAGGCCACCCGTGGTGATCAAGGTCTGCTTCGCCAGTTCCCCGGCAGTGCGGCGGAACGTTGGTTCCGCACGCCGAAGGCAGGCGAGAACGTCGAACCCCGCCTCGTTCGTCCCGAACCGTTCGAACAGCTCATTGATCTGAGCCCGGTACAGCAGAAAACTCCGATGCAGCCGTCCGAAAATCTCCAAAGCCGACACGTCCAGCTCGGGACGCGTCCGAGCCCACTGCCGGATGATCTCACCGACCCCATCCACCCGATCCGATTCGGCCACTTCACACTCCAGATTCGATACGGGCACGGTGCCGCGAATCAGTCTCGCCTACCGGCGACCGGCTCACCGACAATTTCAGGACTTATCTTTGCGCAAAACTATTGTACGATCCTCGCCACCACCGCGACGGCTCCCCAGCCCCGGTCGCCGGAACCGTGACGCGAACAGAATTGCGAGGCACTCGTGAACACCGTCCTTCGCGACATCCACACCGAATGGGAAGCACACCGCGCTGTCGCTGTCGCCACCGTCATCGCCACTCACGGGTCATCCCCGCGAGACCCCGGCGCCATGCTCGCAGTCCATCAGGACGGAACCGTGGTCGGCAGCATCTCGGGCGGCTGCGTCGAAGGCGCCCTTTACGAGACCGCCCTCGACGTCCTCACCACCGGCCACCCCCGAATCGAGCACTACGGCCCCACCGGCGACATCCTCGAACCCGGACTGACCTGCGGCGGGTCGCTGACCGTGCTCGTGGAACGCGTAGACCGCGAGACCATGCCGCAACTCGCCGACCTCATGGAAGGGACACTGCGCGACGAAACCGTCATCCTCGAGACGGTCCTCACCGGACCGGAAGCAGGTACCCACCGCATCGCAAACGAACTCGACGCCCCCACCGGCCTGACCCCCTCCGGAACGCTGATACGCCGCTTCCAGTCCCGGCCACGGATGGTGATCGTGGGTTCGACCGACTTCGCCGCGGAAACCGGGATAGTCGGTACCCGAATGGGCTACCGGGTCACCATTTGCGATGCCCGCCCCGTGTTCACGACATCGCAACGATTTCCCGATGTCGACGAGGTCGTGTGCGAATGGCCGTCGGACTGGATCATAAGTGAGCGCAACAAAGGCCGATTCGATTCCCGCACAGTCATTGTCGTTCTCACCCACGACCCCAAAATCGACATTCCCGTCCTCCTCGAATGCCTCGACAAAACCAAATGGGCACAACCCCTCGCTTACATCGGCGCCATGGGGTCACTCACCGCCGACACCAACCGACGGCAAGCACTCACCGCAGGCGGCCTCCGCCCCGAACACCTCACCGCACTGTCGAGCCCAATCGGCCTCGACATCGGCAACCGCGGACCAGCCGAGACCGCCATCTCCATCGCCGCCGAAATCATCGCCAGACGGTCCGCGCCAATGTGCTCATACAAAGATGACCCCCATCCCGGTAACCCGCGGATCTCCAGCGCCGACCAGGACCAAAACCACCAGATCGATGCGCTGTTCCGCGCCGGGGTGATCGCCAGCCTCCACTCCTACGCGCGCGCGGCCACCGGCCACGATCTGAGCAGCTAGGCCGAGTACGGGAAACTGGGAGTAACAGATAGGTTGGATGCGCGTCGCCAGGCCCGGCCGCCGAGCACCGACAAGGAGCCTCCCATCAAGATCCTGCAGAACGTCTCGAGCGAGATCCGCGAGTGGGAACACGCCGTCACGACGGTGATGCTCCGAATACGGCAGATCGGGGTGCTGATCGACCGTCTGGGGCCCGCGCTCGACGACCTGTCCGAACTGCTCGACGCGGCCAAGCAGATCGCGGAGACCGCGGAGGGGCTCGCCGTCAGCGCGAAGGGCATCGACCAGAGCACCGAGATCATTGCCCGTGACGCCGAGAAGATCGCGCAGGCGCTGCCCGCGGTCGAGCGGCTGGGGAGACTCGCAGACCGCCTACCCGGTGGGGGTAGACGGTCTGCTGCCGGGCGGTGACGAGCGGATGTAGCCCCGTCAGGCGGTGTTACCTAGCGAGGTCGTGGACATCCGTGCCGACGAGGCGCAGTTCGGTGGGTTGCGCATCCGGGTCGTCGGCGATCCCCGAAATCGGCATCATCGCGAGGGCCTGGTCGAATGCGTCGACGAGCCATTCCCCGGTCACCGTCACGAGCCGGGTGTCCTCGGCGGCGGGCTGCTTCTGAAAGAAACTCACGACCCAGGGGTTCTGCGCGTCCGGATCGGAACTGAGATCCCCGGGTGCATTGGTGGCGAGCAGGTGAATACCGCGCTCGAAATCGACCCGGACGGCGTATCCGGTGCCGGTGTTGACGACGGTGGCCGGGCGGTGCGCGGCCAGGGCCAGCGTCATCAGGGCATCGGCGTAACGAGTGGTGTGCTCCAGGGTGAGTGGCATGAACGATCACCTTTCAACTTCTGTGAGCGTCGCCGCGGCAGAGCAGGCCCGGAGTTCAGTGGTCCGAAAATGCAGTTCCTCCGACAGGTCACGAGAAGATAGAAGTAAAACTGTTCGTCGGGAGCTTCGGCTGTGAGAGCGTCGTGCGGAATGGTGCTCTCACTGTCGGCCACCTTCGAGGTGGGCGTCCTGGCACAGCGTGCACAGTTGGTACGCCCGATTGGAACACGGACACGCCGGGCGGCCCGTGAACTCGGTAGCTGTGTACTCAACTACGACTAACCGTACGGTGCCGGACCCGGATACGCGACGCGGGGGCGTCCGTCGGATAGCGCTGTGGCCCATGACCTGGCGTCATGGGCCACAGCGTGTCGGCCTGGGGACAGCTCAGTGCTGCAACACCGGGTAGTCGGTGTAGCCCTTCGCGCCCTCCGAGTAGAAGGTCTGGGGGTCCGGGGTGTTGAGCGGCAGGTCTTCCTGCCAGCGCCGCACGAGATCCGGATTGGCGATCGCGGGACGCCCGACGACGACGGCATCGCCGTGGCCGTCGTCGAGGATTGCCAGCGCTTCGTCGCGGGTGGTGATCGCCCCGAAACCGCTGTTGATCAGCACCGGGCCGCCGAAGCGCGTCCGCAGGTCCTGCGCCAGGGGCCCGGACGGGTCCTTGTGCAGAATGCTCAGGTAGGCGGGCTTCAGCGGAGCGATGGCGTCGACCAGCGCGCCGTAGGTGGCTTGAACGTCGTCGGCGTCCAGTTCCAGGGCGTCCTGGATGTTGTGTTCGGGCGAGATGCGGATACCCACCCGGCCGGCGCCGATGGCGTCTGCCACGGCCTCGAACACCTCGACGACGAAGCGTGCCCGGTTCGCGGGTGAGCCGCCGTACGCGTCCTCACGCAGGTTGGATGCCGGGGAGAGGAATTCGTGCAGCAGGTAGCCGTTCGCGGCGTGGATTTCGACGCCGTCCATCCCGGCTGCCACCGCCTTCCGCGATGCCTGGACGAACTCCTCGATGACGGCGGAGAGTTCCTCGGTACCCAGCGCGCGGGGCACCGGGTACGGCTCCTTCCCCTCGTAGGTGCGGGTCTCGCCGTCGATGGCGACGGCGCTCGGACCGACGACCTCGTGACCGCCGGTGGTTCCCTCGTGGGTCACACGGCCGGCGTGCATGACCTGCGCGACGATCCGTCCACCGGCCGCATGCACGGCGTCGGCGACGTTCTTCCAGCCCGCAACCTGCTCGGGTGTCACCAGCCCGGGCTGGCCGGGGAAGCCCTGGCCGGCGTGGCTGGGGTAGGTGCCTTCACTGACGATCAGACCGAGAGAGGCCCGCTGTCGGTAGTGCTCGACCACCAGCGGTCCGGGCACGCCGTCACGCCCGGAGCGGACGCGGGTCAGGGGTGCCATCACGACCCGGTTGGGCAGTTCGAGTTCGCCGAGTGTCAAGGGGGAGAAGAGATTCACAAATATCGGTCTTTCCGTAGGTCGTGTTCGGCAGCGCCGTTCTCGGTGCCGCCGCGCAGTATCGGGATCCACTAGGGGAACGGGCACACGGGCCGGGCTATTCCGACTCGAGACGGCCGTCACCGCGAGGGCACCGTCCCCGAGCCAGGGACTCGAGCTCGCCTACAGGCTGTGGTCGCACTCGAGGAGGGCGTCGAGCCAGAGCAACGCTTCGACGAGGGCTTGCATGCGCGTGAGTGCGGTGTCGGCAGGCACGGGCGGCGGGGGATCGGATCCCGCCCGGTGCCTGCTCTGCAGGTGTCTCACGACGGCGGTGAACAGCCACTCGGCGGGCGCGGGCAACTCCTCGTTCAGCGCGGCTGTGTCGTGCACGACGGGTACGACGCCGATGAAGCTGTCGACGGCATCGTTGACGCTCGAGGCCGGATCCGCGATGAGGTCGGCGATGGTGGTGACGATCCACGCCACGACCTCCGTGAACGCCGACCGGTCGCTGCCGTGGTCGCACGCGATCTGGGAGATCTCGGGTGCGAGCGCCTGGAAGTCGCGGTCGCCGACCAAGGTCAGGAGGCGACCGCCCAGTTCCGCGCCGTCGGCGCGTTGAGGCCCATCGATCATGGCTGTCCCACGGCAGGTATTCGGCGCCGTGAGGGTTACGGATGGGCCGGTGATCCGACCCCGTCCGGGCGGCTCAGACCTCTGCTGCGACGGGCGGCTTGACGCCGACGACCGGGCACTGCGCCTCGAGGAGCACACGCTGGGCGACGGAACCCATGAGGAGTTTGCCGACGGGCGAGCGTCGTCGCATGCCGAGGACGAGGAGTTCGGCGGCGGAGTCGTAGGACGCGTCGATGAGGTTGTCGCCATGGGAGCGGTCGGGTTCGTTCCGCGCGATGCGGTAGTCGACGCCGGCTGCGTCCGCTTCCTCCCTTGCGGAGTGCAGTTCGGCCCCGAAGCCGGGATTCGAGGCGCTGTCGCCGTCGGCGATCACCACGAGATCGGTTGCACGCATGCGGGCTTCGGCGAATCCGAACGCCAGGGCGCCACGACCTTCGACTGTCGGAACGTAGCTGAGAATGACGCTCATCGTGACCTCGGCTCGAGTACGGGGGTGGTCAGGGTGCCCTGGGTGAGGTATTCGTCGAGGTTCTGCAGGGTGAGAGCCTCCATCGCGGCCCGGGTCTCGGTCGTGCCGCTCGCGACGTGGGGGAGGAGGACGACGGTGTCGAGGGCGAGCAGCGCTTCGGGAACGTGCGGTTCCCCTGCGAATACGTCCAGTCCGGCACCGGCGAGTTTGCGTTCGGTGAGCAGTTCGACGAGCGCGTCCTCGTCGACGACGCTTCCGCGTGCCACGTTGATCAGGTAGCCGTCGGGTCCGAGGGCCTCGAGAACCTGGCGGTCCACGAGCTTTTCGGTGCCCTTGCCGCCCGCTGCGGCGACGATCAGCACATCCACCCCGGCGGCGAGTGCGGCGGCCGAGCCGACGTACGCGAACGGGGAGCCGGGAACCTCGCGCCGATTGTGGTACGAGATCGTGCAACCGAAGCCGGTGAGGCGGGTGGCGATGGCGGAGCCGATACGTCCCAGCCCGACGATGCCGACCCGCGTGCCGCTCACCTTCCGGGTGAGGGGGAAGTTGCCCTCGGCGGGCCAGCGGCCGTCACGCACGAAGCGGTCGGCGGCGGAGAAGCCGCGGAGCGTGTCGATCAGCAATCCGACGGCGGTGTCGGCGACGCAGTCGGTGAGGACGTCGGGGGTGTTGCTCACGCCGATTCCGAGTTCCTCGGCGAGCACGACATCGGTTGTGTCGTAACCGACTCCGAAGTGCACGATGGCACCGAGGTTCGGCAGGTCCGTCATCAGTGCGGCGTCGACTCCGGTGCGGCCGGACGTCACGACCGCGGTGACGGACTCGCCGTGTTCGGCGAGGAAGCGGGTGCGGTCGTCGCCCAGCGGGAGGTCGAGTGCGTCGTACTTCTCGGCGAGCGTCGCGGTGAGGGACGGCTTCAGCGGCCCGACCTTCAGGACGCGTCCTCCCGAAACAGTCTGTACAGCAGCTTCTTTCACGGACGACTCAGCGGTCACCATCGTGCCTCCTGGCGAGTGGTGACGCGACTCTCCGCGTCACCGGTTACCCGTACGTTAAGCGGCGCCCGGAATACCTGTCCAACACGTAAATAACATGGATCGATACTCAAACGGCATTGGTTGGCGGCGCGTTGACGTGCGCAGATGCCGTAACCCCCTGTATGCGCCGGTCAGGGGCCTGCCGGGGTGATCGCAGTCTCCATCAATCAGGCGTGTGACCGCCCTCACGAGCCGTTTCGCGCCGTTTCCCCCTGTTGACGGCTCCTCCGCGCCGCTCATAGCGTGTGTCTACCGTCACAGGCGGGCCCTCTTCACTCGCGTCGAGTACGCGACACATCCCTACGGAGGACACCATGAGCCCTGCACGTTCGCTGCAGCAGGGAACCCGTTACCGCGCCGTCGTCGTGGCCACCGCCGCACTGACGGTGCCGGCTCTGGTCACAGGTTGCTCGGTGGCCAATTCGAGCCACAGCGACGCCGCCAGCCCCGACACGTTGCGGATCGTGCTCCCGCAGGAGCCGCCCACGCTCGAACCCTGCGACGCGTCACTGACCTCAACCGGAGTCGTCGTCCGCTCCAACATCACCGAGCCGCTGGTGGAACGCAACGCCGATACCGGCGATCTCGAACCGAAGCTCGCCGACTCATGGGAGCAGACGTCGGACACGGTCTGGACGTTCCGGATCCATCCGGGCGTCACGTTCAGCGACGGCAGCGTCTTCGACGCCGAGGACGCCGCCTTCTCGATTGATCGCACCGTCAACTCCACCATCGGCTGCGACGTCGACGGGTACGTCTTCGGCGACGACGAACTCGTGGTGAACGCGATCGACCCGTCGACCGTGACGGTGCAGACTCCCGTCGCCGACCCGATCCTTCCGCTGCGGATCTCGTTCGTGGAGATGGTGCCCTCCACCACCGACGCCCAGGACAAGGTGCGCGATCCCATCGGCACCGGCCCCTACAAGATCGACTACTGGGATCACGGGCAGCGACTCGCGCTGGTCCGCAACGACACGTACTGGGGCACGGCGCCCGAGTACACGCGGGCGATCTACCAGTGGCGGACCGAGGGCAGCGTCCGCGCCGCGATGGTCACCAACGACGAGGCCGAACTCGCCACGTACCTCGGTCCGGAGGACGGCGCGGGCGACCTCGGTGTCGCCTACCCCAACAACGAGACGACGGCGCTACGCATGATGGCCACCGAACCTCCGCTCGACGATTACCGCGTCCGCGAGGCCATCGACCTCTCCGTCAACCGGGAGGGGATCGTCAAGGCACTGTTCCAGGGCCTCGGCGAGCCGGCCGGGCAACTCGTCGGCAGCAGCATCGTCGGGTTCGACCCCGACCTGCAGCCGACCCCCTACGACTCCGATCGCGCCGCGCAACTGGTGGCGGAGGCGAAGGCCGACGGCGTTCCCGTCGACAACCAGATCCGCCTGATCGGGCGCACGGGCCAGTTCCCGAAGATCAACGAGACCATCGAGGTCATCCAGAACTCGCTGAGCAAGGCGGGCCTGAACGTGAAGATCGAGATGATGGACACGGCCGGGCAGATGCAGTACCAGATCCGGCCGTTCCCGCAGGGCACCGGACCGATTCTGCTGATGATCCAGCACGGCAACCAGGCGGGTGACGCGCAGTTCACCGTCGACCAGTACATGCGCAGCGACGGATACCAGAGCTACTTCGGCTCGCCCGGATACGACGCGCAGATCGACGCCGCCGAGCAACTCGTCGGCGACGCCCGGCAGGACGCGTTCGCCTCGGTACTGGCCAACGAGCCGAAGGAGATCCGGCAGTTCGCGTACATCGCCCACATGAACGCGGTGCTCGCCAAGTCCCCGACCGTGCAGTACGCGCCCAACTCCGCGACCGGCGACGAGATGCGCCTGAGCGAGATGACCCACGCGGACACATCCGCGAACGGCTAACCCCTCTTCCCAGCCCCCCGGAGGAACTGAGATGTCCCAACCGAACCCGATCCGAAGGCGGTGAGTCATGTTCGCCTTCCTGCGCCGACGCGTCTACACCAGCCTCGTACCCCTCCTCGTCGTCCTCTTCGGTGTGTTCCTGCTCGCCCGCCTCACCGGCGACCCGACCAACCTCTACCTCCCGGTCTCCGCGACACCGGATCAGCGCGCCGAGTTCGCGGCCGAGAACGGCCTCGACAAGCCGGTCCTGAGCCAGATGGTCGACTACCTGTCCGGGGTTGCCCACCTCGACTTCGGCGAATCGCTGCGCACCGGTGAATCCGCCGCGACCATGGCGTTGCGGGCGTTCCCGGCCACGCTGCAGCTGGCGTTCTTCACGATGCTGCTCGCGATCATCGGCGCCATCGTGATCGGCTGCTGGGCGGCGTACCGGCCGAATTCGCTCGCCGACCGGATCTCGAGCCTGCTGTCGATGACCGCGGCCAGCATCCCCGACTTCTGGTTCGCCATCACCGGCGTGTGGATCTTCGCGGTGGTGCTGGGGGTGCTGCCCACGTCGGGTACCGGAAGCGCGCTGTCGTGGATCCTGCCGATCGCCACGCTGCTCATCCGCCCGCTCGGCGTGCTCACCCAGGTGGTCCGCGGCGCGATGGTGTCGGCGCTGTCCGCACCATACGTACGTCTTGCTCGGAGCAAAGGCGCAGGAGACCTGCGCGTCGTCACCCATCACGCGCTCCGCAACGCCGCGGCTCCGGCGCTGACGGTGGCCGGCGACCTCACCGTCGGCCTGGTCAACGGCGCCGTCGTCGTCGAGGCGATCTTCGGATGGCCCGGCATCGGCAAGCTGATGATCGACGCGATCCTGCAGCGCGATTTCGCCGTCCTGCAGGCGGCGGTGCTGCTGACCGCGGTCAGCATCTTCGTTCTCAACATCCTGATCGACGCGGGCTACGCACTTCTCGACGCGCGTGTCCGTGAGAAGTCCAAGGTCTAGGAGGCCGCCGAGATGTCCATAGACAACGCACCCCGCCTGGACGGAGCCGGCGACCTCTACCCGGGCCCCGACGAGACGCCTGCCGTCGCGGCCCCCGTCGAGGAGTCCGTTCCGGCACCGAAGCCCTCCCGGAGCAAGGCACCGTTGTGGCGACTGCTCCTGCGTGACCGGATGGCCACGGTCGCGGCGGCGATCCTGGTGTTCGTGTTCCTCGTCGCCGTCTTCGGCCCGTGGCTCGTCGGCGACGCCGCGACGGATCAGAACCTCGACCAGTCCAACCTCGCACCGTTCCACGTGGCGAACGGGTGGATGAACATCCTCGGCACCGACCCGCTCGGACGCAGCATGCTGGCCCGGTTGATCGTCGCGTGCCGGACCACCCTCCTGGTGGCGCTGCCCGCGGTCGCGCTGTCCTGCATCGTCGGGTCCCTCGTCGGCATGTGGGCGGGCTACCACCGCGGCTGGCGGGAGACGACGGCGATGCGCGTCGCCGACGTCATCATGAGCTTCCCGTCGCTGCTGATGGCCGTCGTCGTTCTGTACGTGTTCTCGCCCAGTGCCGCGAACATCGTCCTGGTCCTGGCCATCACCCGCATCCCGATCTATCTCCGCACCGCCCGCGCGGAGTCGGCGGAACTGCAGAGCCGGTTGTTCGTGGACGCCGCGCGCACGTTCGGCGCCCGCAGCGGGGCCGTCATCCGCCGGCACGTGTTCCCCATCCTGCTGCCGACGCTGCTCACCGTCGCCACCCTCGACTTCTGCTACGTGATGCTCGCCGAGTCGTCGCTGAGCTTCCTCGGCATCGGCATCCAGCCGCCGGACATCAGCTGGGGCCTGATGGTGTCCCAGGGCCGGACGTACCTGCAGACGGCCTGGTGGCTGTCGTTCTTCCCCGGTCTCGCCATCGTGATCACCACCGTGTCGGCGACCGTGCTCGCGGCGTGGGCCCGGATCGCCACCGACCCCGCCCAGCGCTGGCGTCTGACCGTCCCGCGGTCACGCCGCTCCCGGCTGTTCCCCACCCGAAAGGTCGTCTCATGAGTGCACCCGCACCGGCTGTCGAATCGCTCGACGTCGCAGACACCGACCGCGTCGCCCTCGAGGTCGCGGATCTGACCGTCGACCTGCGTACCCCCTCGGGCACGGTCCGGGCCGTCGACCACGTGTCGTTCACCGCGCGGCGCGGGGAGACCCTCGCGCTGCTCGGTGAGTCGGGGTGCGGCAAGTCGATGACCGCGCAGGCGCTCGTCGGCCTGCTCGAACCGATTGCCGACATCACCGACGGCTCGGTCCGTCTCGGCGACGTCGACCTGGTGACGGCGAAGGCCAGGACCCGCCGCACCCTCGCCGCCACCGAACTCGCCATCGTGTTCCAGGACGCGCTGACCGCGCTCAACCCGGTGTACACGGTCGGCAAGCAGTTGGCCGAACCGTTCCGCATCCATCGCGGGCTGTCCTCGAAAGAGGCGCGACGGGAAGCGGTCTCGCTGATGGAGAGGGTCGGGATTCCCGAGCCCGAATCGCGCGTCGACTCCTACCCGCACCAGTTCTCCGGCGGCATGCGGCAGCGCCTGCTGATCGCGATGGCCGTCGCACTGAGCCCGACGGTCCTGCTCGCCGACGAACCGACGACGGCGCTCGACGTCACGGTGCAGGCGCAGATCATGTCGCTGCTGCGGGACCTGCGCACCGAGCACGACATGGCTGTCATCCTCATCACCCACGACCTCGCCTTGGTCGCGGAGGAGGCCGACCGCGTCGCGATCATGTACGCGGGCAACGTCGTCGAGACCGGTCCGGTCGCCGAGGTGTTCTCGTCGCCGCAGCACCCGTACACCAAGGGGCTGCTCGATTCGGTCCCCGTGCACGCGGTCCGCGGGGAGGACCTGAAATCCATCGGCGGCACCCCGCCCGACCTGCACTCCATTCCGTCCGGCTGCGTCTATCAGGCGCGCTGCCCACTGGCCCGCGACCTGTGCCGGACCACCCGACCGCCGCTCGCCGACGTCGCCACACCTGGTCGCCGCTCGGCGTGCCATTTCCCCGAGGAGATCTCGCATGTCTGAGTCGATTCTGAAGGTGCGGGGCCTCACCAAGACGTTCAAGGTGCCGGCCAACGCGGCGGGCAAGAATCAGTTGCGCGCGCTCGACGGCATCGACCTCGACCTCGCCCGCGGCGAAACGCTCGGGCTCGTCGGCGAATCGGGTTGTGGCAAGTCCACTCTCGCCCGCACGCTGATGATGCTCGAGCGCCCGGACTCCGGTTCGGTGACGTGGGACGGCGTCGACCCGTTCCCGCTGAAGGGCAAGGACCTGCTCGCGCTGCGCCGCCGGGTGCAGATGGTGTTCCAGGACCCGTACGCGTCGCTGAATTCCCGGATGTCGGCGGCCGACATCATCGCCGAGCCGTGGCGCACCCACAAGACGATGTACAAGACGAGCCGCGACCGGGCGGCACGGGTGCGGGAACTGCTGCACCTGGTGGGTCTGCGGCCGAGCGACGAGCACCGGTACCCGCAGGAGTTCTCCGGCGGTCAGCGGCAGCGACTCGGAATCGCCCGCGCCCTGGCGTTGAACCCGAGCGTCGTCATCTGCGACGAACCCGTGTCGGCGCTCGACCTGTCGGTGCAGGCGCAGGTGCTCAACCTGCTGAACGACCTGCAGAAGCAACTCGGCATCTCGTACGTGTTCATCTCGCACGACCTGTCGGTGGTCCGGCACGTCGCCGACCGCGTCGCCGTGATGTACCTCGGGCGGATCGTGGAGACGGGTGCGACGGACGCCGTCTTCGACCGTCCCGCGCACCCGTACACCGAGGCCCTGATGTCGGCGGCGCCGAAGCTGGACGCCGAATCCCGGGGCAAGCGGATCATCCTCGACGGTGAAGTGCCGTCGCCGCTGAACCCGCCGTCGGGCTGCCGGTTCCGCACCCGCTGCGCCCACGCGACCGACATCTGCGCGAGCACCGTGCCGCCCGCCGCGGTCGACGAGCGGGAGAGCGGCCATGTCGCCGAATGTCACCACCCCCGGCGTCCGATCGAACTCGGCGTCCCCGTCGCGGTCGGGTGAGCGGGGCGGAGTTCGCGATCATCGCGTTCGCCGTCTTCCTCGCCTCGTGCATGCAGGCGTCGATCGGCTTCGGGATGGGGATGCTCGCCGCACCCGTCGTCGCGCTCGTCGACCCGGGCCTGCTGCCCGGGACGCTGATCATGACGGCGACGGTCGTCACGGTGATGGTGGTGTGGCGGGAACGCGACGCCCTCGATCTATCGGGCACCGGGTGGGCCCTGGCCGGCCGGGTGCCGGGCACGATTGCGGGCGCGTTGCTGCTGGTGGTGCTGCCGGAACGGGGGCTGTCGCTGCTGCTCGCCGCCGTGGTGCTGGCCGGGGTCGTCTTCGCGACGCGGGGCTGGGCACCGCCGCCGCGACGCCGGAACCTCGCCGTCGCCGGCGCCGCGTCGGGTCTGCTCGGCACGGCCACGTCGATCGGCGGACCGCCGATGGCACTGGTGATGCAGGGGTCGAAGGGGGCGCAGCTGCGCGGCAACATGAGCGCGTTCTTCCTGGTCGGTTCCACACTGTCGGTGGCCGTTCTCGCCGCGACGGGGTCGGTGCACCGCGAGTCGGCGGTGATGTTCCTGCTGCTGATCCCGGCGACGGTGCTCGGCTACGTGGCCTCGCGGTTCGTGAATCGCCACCTGGACGCGGCGCGCCTGCGCCGGGCGTCGATCACGGTGTCCTGTGTAGGTGCGTTGATGCTGATCGGACAGCAACTTCTCTGATGCAGTGTCTGCATCGTTCGATGCTCAACAAGTCTTGGACATGTATCGATCGGGCCACTTAGAGTTTTCGTTGTGAGGCGCCTCACGGGCGGCGCTGCGCTGTGAAGGAAGGTTTCGGAGATGAGTACAACGAGCACCACCCCGGTCGTCACCGACATGCGAGTGGTCCCGATCGCGGGACACGACAGCATGCTCCTGAACCTGTCCGGCGCGCATGCCCCGTACTTCACCCGGAACCTGGTGATCCTCACCGATTCCGACGGCAACACCGGTGTCGGCGAGGTGCCCGGCGGTGAACCGATCCGCCGTACTCTCGAAGACGCCCGCGCGATCGTGACGGGGCGCGGCATCGGCGAGTACAACGGCGTTCTCGCCGATCTGCGACGCACGTTCGCCGACCGGGACGCCGCGGGCCGCGGCAACCAGACGTTCGACCTCCGTGTCGCGATCCACGCCGTCACCGCCGTCGAGTCGGCACTCCTCGACGTTCTCGGGCAGCACCTCGGTGTTCCCGTCGCGGCCCTGCTCGGCGAGGGTCAGCAGCGCGAGAAGGTGCGGGCGCTCGGCTATCTCTTCTTCGTCGGCGACCGCAACAAGACCGACCTCGAGTACCGGTCGGGTGCGGCGGAGTCCGACGACTGGCTGCGCCTGCGGCACGAGGAGGCGCTGACACCGGACGCGGTCGTGCGGCTCGCCGAGGCGGCCCAGGCGCGGTACGGCTTCGCCGACTTCAAGCTCAAGGGCGGCGTCCTGGCGCCCCGCGAGGAGGCGGCGGCCGTGACGGCGCTGGCCGAGCGGTTCCCCGACGCCCGGATCACCCTCGACCCCAACGGCGGTTGGCTGCTGTCGGAGGCGATCGAGACGTGCCGCGGACTGAAAGACGTTCTCGCGTATGCCGAGGACCCCGTCGGCCCCGAGGGCAGCTTCTCCGGTCGTGAGGTGATGAGTGAATTCAAGCGCGCCACCGGACTGCCGACCGCCACCAACATGATCGCTACCGACTGGCGCGAGATGGGGCACACCATCCGCTCCGGCGCCGTCGACATCCCGCTCGCCGACCCGCACTTCTGGACGATGAACGGATCCGTCCGCGTCGCCCAGCTCTGCGATGCGTGGGGCCTCACGTGGGGTTCGCATTCCAACAACCACTTCGACGTGTCGCTCGCGATGTTCACCCACGTCGCCGCCGCGGCTCCGGGCGACATCACCGCCATCGACACCCACTGGATCTGGCAGGACGGTCAGCGGATCACCAAGGACCCGTACGAGATCGAAGGCGGCTACCTCACCGTGCCGTCGACGCCCGGCCTCGGTGTCGAACTCGACATGGACCGCGTCGAGGCGGCCCACGAGCTGTACCTGCAGAAGGGTCTCGGCGCGCGCGACGACTCGATCGGCATGCAGTTCCTCGTGCCGAACTGGACGTTCGACAGCAAGCGCCCGGCGTTGGTGCGCGCCTGATGAAGGTCGTCGTCGGCGACCGGAACCTGCTGCCGCATCGCGAGCTGTTCGAGTCGGGACTGCCGTCCGGTGCGACGGTGTCGTGGCATCGGACGTTCGACGAGTCGGCCATCGTCGCCGACCTCGCCGACGCCGACGTGTACGTGGGTGGCCGGTTCACCGCGGCGATGGCGGCCGCAGCGCCGAAGCTGCGCCTGCTGCACGTCGCCGGCGCGGGCACCGACAACGTGGCGTTCGCCGCGCTCCCCGCGGACACCCTGGTGGCCAACACCTTCCACCACGAGGACTCGATCGCCGAGTACATCGTGTCGGCGGCGCTGATGCTGCGACGCGGATTCCTCCGGCACGATCGCGCCCTCCGCGGCGACGTCTGGGCCACATCGGTCTACGACGACGCGATCGGGCAGTCCCGGTCGATGCGGGGCGCGCGGGTCGGATTCGTCGGTTTCGGTCACATCGGCCGGCGGTCGTGGAACCTGCTGCGCGCGTTCGGTTCCGGTGGCTGTGCGGTGACCGGCCGGGGCGATCTCGACGCCGCCGCGGAAGGCCTCGCATGGGCGGGAGACAACACGTCGCTGCTCCGGCTCCTGACGGAGTCCGACGTGGTGGTGGTGTCCGCGCCGCTGAACGATCACACCCGCGGCATGATCGGCGGCGCGGAACTCGACGCGCTCGGCCCCGACGGCATCCTGATCAACGTCGGGCGCGGCCCTCTCGTCCGGGAACAACCGCTGTACGACGCGCTGGCATCGCACCGGATCGCGGCCGCGGCCATCGACGTCTGGTACTCGTACCCCGATGCCGGCGGTCACGGCGCCCCGAGCGCGCTGCCGTTTCGCGATCTGCCGAACATCCTGATGACCCCGCACTCGTCCGGCGTCACCGACCACACGTTCGTCGGCCGCGTCGGCGACATCACCGACAACATCCGCAGGCTGGACACGGGGCAGACGGTCCTGCGCACCGTCCGCCCCGGCTAGCGTGCGTCAGTAGTTACCGCAGGTCTCGGCGATCGTCAGCGCCTTCGCGCGCCATTCGACGGCCGGTCCTTCGGTGGGGACGGTGTCCAGTCGGCTCTTCAGCTGCGGGTGGGCGTCGAGGACGGCCTGGCGGTCGGCCGGGGACTTCGCGAAGAAGTCCGCCAGCTGAGCCTTGCGCTCGGGTGCCTGGTCGAGGCGTGCGGCGAGCTGCGGAGTCACGTCGTGCATCGCCGCATCGATCTGCGCGAAGCTGCACGTGGAGTTCACGAGGCGGGAAGAGTCGGAGTCGGCCGGATCGGCGGAGGCGATGCCCGGGATCACGAGGGCGGCGGAGATCGCGCCGACGGCGGCGATACCGAAGTGCAGACGTGCTCGTGAAACGTTCATGACGAGTCCTCCCATGTCGGTTGGTTTGCCGGGGAAACGGTAGGGGCCCGAATTGTGACTTTCCTGAGGACCGTCTGAGAATGGTGCGGCGAACTGGACTCCGGAGATGGTACGCAGCGCGAAGGCTGCACGTCAGCAGCCCACCGATCAACGTTCGGCGTTCGACAGGTTCGTGGAGCAGATCGAACTCCGGGTCAGCCAGGCGCCCTTCCAGCTGTGTGGGGTCATCCACAGCCCGTGGACGAGGTCGAGGGTGTCGGGTGCTGCGGTGTGACTGTTCATGACTGTGATCCTTTTGTCTCGGGTGAGGGGATGCCACGAGGTGTAGGTAGACCGCGAGCACGGCGCCGTCGATCCGCGCGGATGACTTCTTGCCGCCGATGTCGAACGGCACTTTCTGGTCGTCGTCACGTGAAGGACGAGGGTGGGGACGTCGACCTTGTCGAGGTCAGCTCGGAAGTCCGTCGCCGAGAACGCGGCGATGCCTTCGTAGGCGATGTGGTGACCCCCTGATTTGCCTGCGACCAGAACGAGTCGCGTACACCCTGGGACGGGTGACTGTCAGGTCGGTTGCGCCGAAGAATCGAAGGCTTCGACCGGGATGCCGTCGGGGTTGTCGGCGGTCTGCAGCATGAACGGCGGCACCGCCGAGGCGAGCACGATCTGGGCGACCCGGCCGGTCCCGTGCCGTTCGACGTATCTACTCACTTCACCACCGCCGGTCGAGAGACCGGCCAGCGTGGTGTCGTGAAGGTCGAGGTGCTCGAGTAGCGCCGCGAGGTCGGTCCTGCGCTTCCCAGCTGTCCGCATTGAGCGGCCACCCGTGGCTCAGGACTACGGGCGGCCGGCACCCCAGTCCTTGTAAAGGATGTCGGTGCCGTCGAGAGTGGTGCCTGCCGGTACGCCGCACTCCTCGATGAAGAGTGAGTGGAAATGGGAGCGACGGTCCCACCGTACGAGCTTTCGGACCTGCGAAACCGGCTCAGCGTGCACGCTTCTGATCTGACGGTGCACGCCGGCAGGAATGGCAGATCCGGCGGAGTCCAGCGTGCGAATCACCCGCGACCAGGCGATTTGGAATATCGCGTGCGGTTCGCGTAACTTATTCCAAGTCAGAGCGACACGGACACCGACATTCACCACCTGGTGATGCAACGAGGTTGTACGAAGTGCCTGACCAATCCGAAGTTCACCATCGTGTATGGTTGTGCTTCAACCCCGGAATGTCTTCAGCGGGTGCCGGTTTGCGCCGGTCAGTCCGATGAGATAAGCTGGAAAAGTTGCCCCGGAGCGGCTGGCGAGTGTGCCAGAAGTGATGGTGTGTGCGTGTTCTTTGAGAACTCAACAGTGTGTCGATGAATGTCAGTGCCAAATGTTTTTGGTACTCCGCATCACGGATGATCAACTGGCCCTTCGGGTTTGGTTGTGAGTTGTGGTGTGGGTATTTGCTGGCTCTTCTCCTTCTTCCGTCGGAGGGGGGTCAGTGTTTGAAATGCTAGTTTGAGTTTTTGATTGCTAGTGATTTGACTCGATGTCTATGACTGATTAGCAGGTTCGCCTGTGAAATCTAGAGTCTTCAACGGAGAGTTTGATCCTGGCTCAGGACGAACGCTGGCGGCGTGCTTAACACATGCAAGTCGAGCGGTAAGGCCCTTCGGGGTACACGAGCGGCGAACGGGTGAGTAACAC
>NZ_JAAOQS010000330.1:0-422 GCF_011603105.1 Rhodococcus sp. A14
GTTGCAGGCCGCGACGGATGCGGGCATCCGCTTTGTGCTGCAGGGCAATAGTTCGGCGGCTGCGGCGGCGTTGTCGACGTCGATCTCGCGCTACAACGAACGTCATCCGGACGCGCGCGTGCTCTTTCTGAACTACGCCGCCGTCGATCCTGCGCTGACCAACGAAGCATGCAGCTTCTGGCATTTCCGCTTTGACGCATCGGCCGACATGCGCATGCATGCGCTCACGGAAGTGATTCGCGCGGACAAGGCCGTCAAAAGGGTCTACCTGATCGGGCAGGACTACACATTCGGCCGCCAGGTGGCGCAACTGGCGCGGCAGCAGTTGAGCGAGAAGCGGCCGGACGTCGCAGTCGTTGGTGAGGTGTTGCACCCCATCGGCAAGGTGAAGGATTTTGCGCCGTACGTGGCGCGCATTGCCG
>NZ_JAAOQS010000331.1:0-420 GCF_011603105.1 Rhodococcus sp. A14
GCACAGAAGTGCTGAAATTCTTCGACTGGGCGTACAAAACCGGGGCTAAACAGGCGAACGACCTGGATTACGCCAGCCTGCCGGATAGTGTAGTTGAACAGGTTCGCGCTGCGTGGAAGACCAATATTAAAGACAGTAGCGGTAAGCCGCTGTACTAATAAAACTCCAGGCCGGGTACGGTGTTTTACGCCGCATCCGGCATTACAAAATGACTTTGTAAACGCGTTTAACTGAAGAGTAACTTATGGCTGCAACCAAGCCTGCTTTTAACCCACCGGGTAAAAAGGGCGACATAATTTTCAGCGTGCTGGTAAAACTGGCGGCGCTGATTGTGCTATTGATGTTGGGTGGCATTATTGTCTCTCTGATCATCTCCTCCTGGCCGAGCATTCAGAAATTTGGTCTGGCTTTCCTATGGAC
>NZ_JAAOQS010000332.1:0-419 GCF_011603105.1 Rhodococcus sp. A14
CAACGCGCATGCGCCCGCGTCTGACGCCGCGCCCCGACGATGCGCTGTCGCTGCAGGCTGAGATTGGCGTGGCGGCCGCGCGCGATGCCTTGGCCGCTGCCGGCCGCGATGCCGCCGAGGTCGACATGCTGCTGTGCGCAACGTCCAACTTCCAGCGGCCGTATCCGGCACTGGGCGTGGAGATCCAGAACGGCATTGGCGCGGGCGGCTACGCGTTCGACATGAACGTCGCGTGCTCGTCGGCCACCTTCGGGCTGGAGCAGGCCATCAATGCGGTGCGCAGCGGCACGGCGCGGGCGGCGCTGGTCGTGAGCCCCGAGATCACCTCCGGTCACCTCGATTGGAAAGACCGCGACTGCCACTTCATCTTCGGCGACGTGTGCACGGCCGTGCTGGTCGAGCGCGCGGAAGACACACGC
>NZ_JAAOQS010000333.1:0-417 GCF_011603105.1 Rhodococcus sp. A14
CCCCTGCACACCGCCCAGAATGGGCAGCAGGGAATTCAGCAGTAGTTCGCGTAGCTCGCGGCGACGCCTGGGAGGGAGCGCGTCATGGTGTTCGAGAGATTCTCCGATCAAGCCCGTCAAGTGGTCGTCCTCGCCGCCGGCGCCGCCCGCACCCACCACCAGAACTGGAGTCGGCACCGAACACCTGCTGGTCGGGATCTTCGACGCCGGCGGCCCCGGAGCGGCAGCGCTGACCTCATGGGGCGTCACCGCACCGGCACTCGAGAGCAAGCTCGCGGATGCCAGCGCACCGGCGGGCTCCACACCGGCCGCCGGGCACATCCCCATTCACCCCGAAGACGAAGAAGGTCCTCAAGGGCAGTCTGCGCCAACCGCCCTGCTCGGGCACGAAGAGGATCGGCACCGACCACCTCCTCC
>NZ_JAAOQS010000334.1:0-416 GCF_011603105.1 Rhodococcus sp. A14
CCCAGCGGATATGACCGTGGCTGCGGTGTGCGATCGTGCCGACACCCTTGGTCAGCGAGGCGAAGGCCAGGTCGGTGCCCACAGCGGTCGCCGGCGAAAAGCCGAACATCAACGTCAACAGCGGCGTCATCAGCGAGCCGCCGCCAACGCCCGTCAGGCCGACCAACAGGCCGACCAGCAGACCGGAAATCGTATAGGCAAGCGTCATCGCGCAGGGACAGTGAGGGCGTGTTATCACGAAGTTCGAGCATCGTAATGAACTGGCCTCATATCCCAAACCAATAAAAAATTGTTTGTTTATATGGCGTCGGTTATAAGTAGCGTTCAGTTCGCACCCGTTCTTCTTATTGACCGCGCAGCCATGAACCTCCACCAATTCCGCTTCGTGCGCGAAGCCGTGCGGCAGAAATTCAACC
>NZ_JAAOQS010000335.1:0-413 GCF_011603105.1 Rhodococcus sp. A14
TGCTCAATGTTTAAACCGATAGAAGCAATTTCAGGTTGTGAATAAATACACTTAGGCATCATGTTATAGTTTACTGGGATTGGGTTCCCTTCAAACATATGATCGACGGCCACAACACCTTCTTTTGATCCAACATGTGCCAATTGTAATTTTCCAATACAATCACCAGCTGCATAAATATGTTTATCTTCAGTTTGTTGAAATTCGTTCGTTAAAATATGTCCTGATATTGAAAGTTTTATTTTAGTGTTGTTTAAACCAATATCTGATGTGTTAGGTTTTCTACCAATCGATAGCAACACTTTATCTACTTTAATTATGTCTGAGGAAATTTCAAATGTAACACCATCTTCGTTAACATTTATATCATTTTCAGAAAGTTTTATTCCCTCATAGAATTTAACACCACGTGC
>NZ_JAAOQS010000336.1:0-411 GCF_011603105.1 Rhodococcus sp. A14
CGCATTGGCTGCCAGCTTTTCTTCTTTCTGTTGCCGGTGACACCATGCAAGACCCCCTCAATGTGGGCGATCTGCTCAAGCACAGCCCGCTGTTCCTGGACTTCGACGACGATGACATTGCCTTGCTCGCGCGCGACAGCCACGCAGTGCGCGTGTCGCGGCACGACTTCGCGTTTCGCCGTGGCGACCACGCCGATGGCTTCTATGTCGTGGTGGTCGGTGCGATCAAACTTGTATTGCCGGGGGCGCACGGCCAATGCAAGGTCATCGAGTTCTTCGGGCCCGGCGAGTGCTTTGGCGAGCCCTTCATGTTTCTGAACCGCCCCTACGCGGCAGATGCGCAAGCCATGGAAGACAGCCTGCTTGTCTGGATCGGTAAGCGCGCCGTCGACGATGCACTCCACGTGCATC
>NZ_JAAOQS010000337.1:0-410 GCF_011603105.1 Rhodococcus sp. A14
GGTCTTTGGCATCTTCGCCGCCCTGGCCGAGTTCGAGCGCGAGTTGATCGCGGAGCGCACGATTGCCGGCCTAGCCTCGGCCCGCGCGCGCGGGCGGAAAGGCGGCCGGCCGTTCAAGATGACCGCCGCCAAGCTGCGGCTGGCGATGGCGGCAATGGGTCAGCCAGAGACCAAGGTCGGCGACCTGTGCCAGGAACTTGGCGTCACGCGGCAGACCCTGTATCGGCATGTTTCACCCAAGGGTGAGCTACGTCCAGATGGCGAGACGCTACTCAGCCGAATTTGATGCCGGCATGAGGCAACGTAGCGACAGCGTGGTTTGTCTCAATGGGAAGCGCTCATGATCGATCTTTGAAGGCCCGCAGCAGTCGTGTCACAGACAGGGGTTCTAAGCCGGAACCGCCGAAAAT
>NZ_JAAOQS010000338.1:0-403 GCF_011603105.1 Rhodococcus sp. A14
CGGCACGTTTACACTCGAAAAAACGCCACAACGGATTGTGGTGCTGGAACTCTCGTTCGCCGATGCGCTGGCCGCCGTGGACGTCATCCCGATCGGTATTGCCGACGATAACGATGCAAAACGCATCCTGCCCGAAGTGCGTGCGCACCTGAAACCGTGGCAGTCCGTCGGAACGCGCGCGCAGCCGAGCCTGGAAGCCATTGCCGCTCTGAAACCAGACCTGATCATTGCCGACAGCAGTCGCCATGCGGGGGTTTACATCGCCTTGCAGCAAATCGCGCCGGTACTGCTGCTTAAGTCCCGCAACGAAACCTACGCTGAAAATTTGCAATCTGCGGCTATCATCGGCGAAATGGTGGGTAAAAAGCGAGAGATGCAGGCACGTCTGGAACAACATAAAGAG
>NZ_JAAOQS010000339.1:0-398 GCF_011603105.1 Rhodococcus sp. A14
CATCACTTGGAATAAAACGATCTTTATGTCCTCTTGCTTTTAGGAGTTCACGTATTTCTATTTCTAAAGCCATATAAGCGTTTAGGTTTGTACCTTGTTCATAGGCATACTTTCTAAACAACGTTTCTTCTTGATACTTTAGATAGTTGCGGTGATACGATTCCTCTGTAAAAGGTACAGCAAATTTGTAGTTTAGTAACTCATACGTTTTGCGGAACAGCTTTTTGATGTTTCGAAGAGAGTACATAGAGAAATGCAATCCGAAATCAAATACAGCTTGTTCTTTTTGTTCTTTTGGAACATGTTGTGTAATAAGAGGATAAATACCTTCTTTAGCCGCTGTATCAAGAATTTGATATTGTGATGTTTGATTTAATAATTTTTTCAGTGTATATACT
>NZ_JAAOQS010000033.1:0-76688 GCF_011603105.1 Rhodococcus sp. A14
GTGCGGGAGTGGGCTGCGGTGGCGTTGCCGGGGTTCATGGTGCCGTCGGTGGTGGTGGTGCTGGCGGAGTTGCCGGTGACGGTGAACGGCAAACTCGACCGGAAAGCGCTGCCGAAACCGGAATTCGGCACGCGCACCGTCGGATACCGCGCCCCCACCACACCCGCGGAGGAAGCGATCGCCACCGCCTTCGCCGCCGTCCTCGATGTCGACCGCGTCGGGGCCGACGACAGCTTCTTCGACCTCGGGGGAGACTCGCTCAGTGCCACCCGGGTGGTGGGACGCATCAACAGCGCACTGGACACGACTCTGGGTGTCGCGGCGCTGTTCGACGCACCCGTGGTGTCCGATCTGGCCGTCCGGATCGACTCGGACGTGAGGACGAGTTCCGGCTCCCCGGCACTCACCGCGACGGCGCGGCCCGAGCGGATTCCCCTTTCCGTCGCGCAACAGCGGATGTGGTTCGTCAACCAGTTCGACACCTCCTCACCGGCCTACAACATCCCGGTCGCCCTGCAGTTGGACGGCGTGGTGGACCTGGCTGCGCTACAAGCGGCACTCGGCGACGTCATGGAACGCCACGAGTCGCTGCGGACCGTGTTTCCCGGTTCCGCCGACGGCCCCCGGCAGGTGATCGTCGACTCCACGCTCGCGACCCCCGACCTCGATCCGGTCCCGGTTGCCGAAGGAGCCCTTCACGACTCGCTCACCGCATTCTTCGGCGTGGGATTCGACGTCACCGAGGACCTTCCGATCCGGGTGAGGCTGTGGACACTCACTCCCGAGCGGCACGTCCTCGCCCTCGTCGTGCACCACATCGCGGCCGACGGCTTCTCGATGGCGCCCCTGGCGCGCGACCTGATGCTCGCCTACACCGCCCGCGCACAGCAGCAGGCACCCGGCTGGGCGCCGCTGCCCGTGCAGTACGCCGACTACAGCCTGTGGCAGCGACAGGTACTGGGCACCGAAGACCAGCCCGATTCGGTGATGTCCGGTCAGCTCGGGTACTGGGTCCGGACATTGTCGGGCATCCCGGACGTGCTGCCACTGCCCCTGGACCGGCCCCGACCCGTCCACCGGTCCTTCCTCGGGGCCGTCGTCCCGTTCGACATCCCGCCATCCGTCCACGAAGCTCTGGCCGATCTTGCACGACAGCACAATTCGACGCTGTTCATGGTGGTGCACGCCACGCTGGCCGTGCTGCTGGAGAGGGTGTCGGGATCGGACGACGTGGTGGTGGGAACCGCGGTCGCGGGCCGGGGCCACGCGGCACTCGACGACGTCGTGGGGATGTTCGTCAACACGCTGGTGCTCCGCACACCGGTGGCGCCGGGATCGTCGTTCGCCGACGTGCTCACCGCCGTGCGGTCGGTGGACCTCCGCGCGTTCGAGCACGCAGACCTTCCCTTCGAGCGGCTGGTGGACGAACTCGCACCCGAGCGGTCGACCGCGCACTCGCCCCTGTTCCAGGTGTTGCTCGAATTCCAGAACGCCACCCGCACCCACCTGGAACTGCCCGGGTTGACCGCCCGGTCGCTCGACGTCGATCTGGACGTCGCGAAGTTCGATCTGCAGCTGAGCCTGGTGGAGCGGGTCGACGAGCAGGGCGTGCCTGCCGGGATCAGCGCCGGCCTCCGCTACGCGACCGATGTGTTCGATCGCGCGTCGGTGGAGAGTGTCGCGGAGCGCTTCGTGCGGGTGATCGTGGCCGTGACCACCGACCCGACCGCACCCGTCGGGGACGTCGACATCCTCCACGCGCCCGAACGCGAGCTCCTGCTCACCGCCGCGCATCGGCCGGGGACCGATGTCCCACCGCTGTCGCTCGTGGATGCGTTCGATCGCATGGTGGCATCCGCGGGCGATGCCGTCGCGGTGCGCTGCGACGACGCTTCGGTGACGTACCGCGAGCTCGACGACCGGGCCAACCGGCTCGCGAGACTGCTGGTGGAACAGGGGGCAGCCGCGGAAAACCTGGTGGCGGTGGGGATGACGCGGTCGATCGACCTCGTCGTGGCACTGCTGGCGGTGGTGAAGTCGGGTGCCGGGTACCTTCCGGTGGACGTGGCCTCTCCTGCCGAGCGGTTGGCCTTCCTGCTCGGCGACGCCCGGCCGAAGTGCGTGCTCACCACGACCGCGGACGCCGAGACTTTCCGCGGCGCCGGGGTTCCGGTGGTTGTGGTGGACGATCCCGAGACAGTGACCGCGCTGCAGCGGTTGTCGTCGCTGCCGGTGACCGACACCGACCGCCGTGCTCCGCTGCACCTGGACTCGGTGGCGTACGTGATCTACACGTCCGGTTCCACCGGGCAGCCGAAGGGCGTGCAGGTCTCGCACCGCAACGTGATCACGTTGCTGGCGAACACCCAGACGCTGTTCGGATTCGGACCGGCCGACGTGTGGACCATGTTCCATTCCGCCGCGTTCGACTTCTCGGTGTGGGAAATGTGGGGGGCGCTCGCGCACGGCGGCCGGCTGGTGCTGGTGGACTACTTCACGGCGCGCTCACCCGCGAGGTTCCTCGAACTCCTGCGCGACGAAGCAGTCACGGTCGTGAATCAAACCCCCACCGCCTTCTACCAATTGGCGGAGGCCGATCGTCTCGCCGGTGGTCCCGGCCTGTCGCTGCGGTACGTCATCTTCGGCGGGGAGGCCCTCGAGTTCGGCCAGTTGCGGCGCTGGTACGCACGCCGGGGCGACACCGCGCCGGTCCTGGTCAACATGTACGGCATCACGGAAACCACCGTGCACGTCAGCCACCTACCGATCGCCCGGGACGTCGTCGAGGAGGAGCCCGCCTCCGTGATCGGCCGGGGACTGCCCGGACTGCACGTGTACGTGCTCGACGGACGACTGCATCCGGTGCCGCCGGGCGTGGTCGGGGAGATGTACGTCTCCGGGGCGCAGGTCGCACGTGGCTATCTCGGCCGGCAGGCCCTCACGTCCGGCCGATTCGTCGCCGACCCCTTCACTCCCGGGGCCCGGATGTACCGGTCCGGCGACCTGGGCAGGTGGAACGGGCACGGACAGCTGGAATACCTCGGCCGCAACGACCTCCAGGTGCAGGTCAAGGGCTACCGGATCGAACTCGGTGAGGTGGAGTCGGCGCTGCTCGCGTGCGAGGGGGTGGCGCAGTCTGCGGTGACGGCACGCGGGGACCGGTTGGTGGGGTACGTGGTGCCGGAGACCGGTGTCGCGATCGACCCGGCGGCGATCATCGATACGGCCGCCGAGCGATTGGCGTCGCATATGGTGCCGGCCGCCGTGGTGGTTCTCGACGAGATGCCGCGGACGGTGAACGGCAAACTCGATCGGAAAGCTCTGCCCGAACCGGACTTCGGACAGCGAGTGACCGTGGGCCGCGGTCCGGTCACCGAGACGGAACGGACCCTCGTGGAGCTGTTCGCGGAGGTCCTCGGCCTCGACTCGGTGGGGGTCGACGACTCGTTCTTCGCCCTCGGCGGGGATTCGATCATGTCCATCCAGCTGGTCACCCGCGCCAAGGCCGCCGGGATACTGATCTCGCCGCGCGAGGTGTTCGAGCGCAAAACCGTTGCCGGGCTGGCCGCGGCGGCCGGAACGGATGACGGGACGGTGGTTCTCGACGAGCTGCCCGGGGCCGGGATCGGCGAGATTCCGCTGACTCCGATCGTGCGGTGGATGCTCGCCCGGGGTGGGGATTTCCGCCGCTACTCGCAGTCCGCTCTGTTCACGCTGCCCGCCTCGGTGGACGACGACACCCTGACGGCGGCGCTGCAGGCCGTGCTGGATCGGCACGACCTGTTGCGGGCGCGGTTGTACCGCACGTCCCGCACCGAAGAGGGCTGGTCGATGGAGGTGCAGGCCGAAGGATCGGTGCGGGCGGCGAGCGTTCTCCGCCGGGGCCGGGTGGACGATGTCGGCGCCGAACTCGACAGTGCCCTCGATCGGCTCGACCCGGAGTCGGGCGTGATGCTGCAGGCGGTCTGGCTGGACGGCGGCGACCATCCGAGTCGCGTGTTGATCGTCGTCCATCATCTGGCGATGGACGGTGTGTCCTGGCGGATCCTGATCCCCGACCTCGCCGCGGTGTGCGCGCAACTGCAGTCCGGCGCGGAACCGGCGCTCGAGCCACCGGGAACGTCGATGCGCCGGTGGGCACACGCACTCGCCGACGCCGCGCGTGAACCCCAGCGCACCGCCGAGGTCGAACTGTGGCGGGGAATGCTGAACGCGCCCGACCCGCTGCTGGGGTCGCGCCCGGTGACCGTGTCGGACACCGCTGCGACCGCCGCGCACTTCGCGGTACGAGTTTCTGCCCCGTTGACCGAGACCCTCCTGACAACCGTGCCGCGGGCCTTCCACGCCGGTGTGGGAGATGCGCTGCTGACGGCACTGACCATGGCGCTGACGAGTTGGCGGCGACGCCGCGGGATCGAACTCCCCGGCGCGCTGGTGGGTCTCGAGGGACACGGTCGAGAGGAGCACGTGGTGCCGGGCGCGGATCTCGCGCGCACGATCGGCTGGTTCACCACCCTCTTCCCGGTGCGACTCGATCTGAGCGGGGTGGACCTCGACGACGCGTTCGCCGCGGGCCCGTCCGCGGGGGTCGCGCTCAAGTCCGTGAAGGAGCAACTCCTCGCCGTTCCCGACCACGGCATCGGTTTCGGACTACTCCGGTACCTGAACGACGAGACGGCGCACGTTCTTTCACCGCTGCCGACGCCTCAGGTCAGCTTCAACTACCTCGGCAGAATGGGCCGGACCGCCACGGAGACCGACGAGGGGTGGGTGCCGGTCGAGGAACCCGGACTGCGCGAGAAGTCGGCGGTGCCCGTCGCGGCCGTCGTCGACGTCAACGCGATGACCGTCGACTCGGGCGACGGCCCCCAGCTGAACTCCACGTGGACCTACCCTCCGGGCGTCCTCACCCACGAGGAGGTCGAGGAACTCGCGCAGCTATGGCTGCAGGCGCTCGCTGCTCTCGGCACGCATACGGAGTCGGGTGGCGGTGGGTTCACGCCGTCGGATCTCGATCTCGTCGAACTTCGACAGGATGCGATCGAGGACCTCGAACACATCTGTCCGGACCTGACGGACGTGTGGCCGCTGTCGCCCCTGCAGTCCGGCATGCTCTTCCACTCCGAACTCGCCGACGACTCCCTCGACGCCTACCTGGTGCAGGTGAGCCTCGAACTCGAGGGCGCCGTGGATCCGCATCGACTGCGCCGCGCGGCCGACGCCCTGCTGGACCGGCACGCCAATCTGCGCGCCTGCTTCCGGCACGACGCCGACGGCAACGCAGTTCAGGTGATCCGTCGAAGGGTGGAGGCGCCCTGGCGCGAGGTCGATCTCACGGCTCTCGACGAGGACGCTGCGGCGTCCGAGGTCGCGCGACTACTGGCCGAGGACCGGGGTCGCCCGTTCGACCTGACGCGTGCCCCGCTGATCCGGTTCCTGTTGATCGCTACCGCGCCGAACCGCTACCGGCTGGTGTCGACGAACCACCACATCCTCCTCGACGGCTGGTCGATGCCGCTGCTGGTCCGGGAGTTGCTGACGCTGTACGCCACCGACGGGGACCCGTCGCCGCTGCCCCGCGTTCGCGGGTACCGCGACTACCTGGGGTGGATGAGCCGCCGAGATCAGGGCGCCTCCCGTGAGGTGTGGGCTCGGGCCCTCGCCGGGGTGGACGGACCGACGTTGCTGGCCCACTCGGACCGGGGACGGCGGTTGTCCACGATGTCCGACGAGTTCGTCTTCGACCTGGACGAGGACCACACCACCCGCCTGCGCGACGTCGCGCGTTCGCGGGGACTGACCGTCAACACGCTCGTTCAGGTCTCCTGGGGGATTGTGCTGGGTACGTTGACCGCCCGAGACGACGTGCTGTTCGGCGCCACCGTCTCGGGGCGGCCCCCCGAGTTGACCGGCATCGAGACGATGGTCGGACTGTTCATCAACACACTGCCCGTCCGGGTGAGGCTGCGCCCCGACGACACGGTGGGCGCCCTGCTGGAACGGGTGCAGGCCGAGCAGGCGGCGTTGCTGGATCACCACCACCTCGGGCTGGCCGAAATCCAGAGTGCCGCCGGACCGGAGGTCGGATTCGACACGTTGACGGTGTTCGAGTCGTACCCCGTCGACCGCGCCGGGCTCTCCACCGAGACCGACATCGCCGGAATGCGCGTCGCCGGAGTGGACGCGCGAGATGCGGCCCACTATCCGTTGAGTCTCGTGGCATCCGCCGACGCTCGTCTGCGCCTGAAGTTCGAGTACCTCCCGGACGTCTTCGACGCGGACACCATCGACGACATCGCCGGACGCGTGCTGCGAGTGCTCGACGCGTGCGCTCGTCCGGACCAGCCGCTGGCCGCGCTGTCGCTGCTGACCGACCGGGAGCGCGCCGATCTGGTGCCGGTCCGCGGCGGTCCGGGCGGGTCGACCCGCACGCTGCCGCAGATCCTCGAAGAGGGGGCCGCGCTCGATCCGGGGGCGATCGCACTGTCCTCCGAGGACGGCGACGTGAGCTACGGCGACCTGGACGAGCGGTCGAATCGCCTGGCGCGCGCACTCATCGCGCGGGGGGCGGGCCCGGAGACGTTCGTGGCCATCGGGATACCGCGGTCCCTCGACTCAGTGCTGTCGGTGTGGGCGGTGGCGAAGACCGGTGCGGCGTTCGTGCCGATCGATCCGAACTACCCCGACGAGCGCATCACGCACATGCTCGTCGATTCCGGAGTCACTCTCGGCGTGACCACGACCGAACACCGAGACCGGCTCCCGGGCACCGCACACTGGCTGGGCCTGGACGAACCCGGCTTCGCGGCCGAGTGCGCCGAGCGCCCGGCGGCAGCCGTGACCGATGTCGACCGGAACGGTCCGATCACGCTGGACACCGCCGTGTACGCCGTGTACACGTCGGGGTCCACGGGTGTGCCCAAGGGTGTGGTGGTCACCCATCGCGGACTGGACAACTTCGCTCTCGACCAGCTCGAACGTTTCGGTGCGACACCGCAGTCCCGGACTCTGCACTTCTCCACACCGAGTTTCGACGGGTCGGTGTTCGAGTACCTGCAGGCCTTCGGTGCCGGCGCGACGATGGTGATCGCGCCGCCCACCGTGTTCGGCGGCGACGAACTCGCGCGGCTTCTGGCCGACCGGAGCGTGACCCACGCCTTCATCACCACCGCTGCGTTGGCGTCACTCGATCCGGTCGGGCTGGCGCAGCTCACGGACCTGGTGTTCGGCGGCGAGGCCTGCCCGCCCGAACTCGTCGCCCGTTGGGCGCCGGGCCGCCGGCTGTACAACGCGTACGGGCCGACCGAGACGACGATCATGTCCAACATCAGCGAGCCGATGGTCCCCGGGCACCCGATCACCATCGGCGGGCCGATCCGCGGGGTGACGGAACTGGTGCTCGACTCCCGGCTGCAACCGGTCCCCGTGGGGGTTCCGGGCGAGTTGTATCTCGCCGGGGCCGGTCTGGCCCGCGGCTACCACCGCCGACCGGCACTCACCGCCGAGCGGTTCGTCGCCGACCCCGTCCGTCCCGGGGAGAGGATGTATCGCACCGGTGACATCGTGCGGTGGACGGCAGACCACAGCATCGAGTACGTGGGCCGCACCGACTTCCAGGTGAAGGTGCGCGGTTTCCGCATCGAACTCGGCGAGATCGACTCCACCCTCATGTCGGAACCGGACGTCGGATTCGCCGCCACTCTCGCGCATCGCGGTCCTGCGGGAGACACCCTGCTGGTGTCGTACGTCGTTCCGACGTCGGGTCGCTCCCTCGACACGGCGGTACTCACCCGGCACCTGGCGGACCGCCTGCCGTCCCACATGGTGCCCACCTCGATCACCGTTCTGGATCGCATTCCACTGACGGCGGTCGGCAAGCTGGACCGCACGGCACTGCCCGAGCCCGACCTGCTCTCCGGGACGGGGCACGACCGGGTGCCGATCGGTCCGATCGAGGAAACGGTGGCCGGAGTCTTCGCGGACGTACTCGGGCTGGGGCGTGTCGGCGCCGACGCCGGCTTCTTCGACATCGGCGGAAACTCCCTGAGCGCCACCCGGGTGATGGCGCGGCTGCGAGCGCTGCTCGGCACCGAGTGCGGGGTGCGTGATCTGTTCGAGGCGCCCACGGTCGCCGCGCTGGCGGCACGGATCGAGCACGCCGGTGCAGAGCCGTCCGGACGACCGGTGCTCGCGGCCCGCACCCGGCCCGAGGACATTCCGCTGTCGTTCGCGCAGCAGCGAATGTGGTTCGTCAACCAGCTCGACACCACCTCGGCCGCCTACAACATCCCGATCGTGGTGACACTCAGCGGGGACCTCGATGTGGGAGCACTGAATTCGGCGCTCACCGATGTCGTCGCCCGGCACGAGTCGCTGCGCACGATGTTCCCGGTCCGCGGCGACTGGCCGGTTCAGCAGATCCTGCCCGCTGCGGGTGCGGTGCCCGCGCTGATCCCCGTCACCGTCTCGGACGAGCAGCTGCGGGAGGAAGTGACCCGGCTCGTCTCGGCGGGTTTCGATGTCACCGTGAGGCTTCCGCTGCGGGTCGGGCTGTATTCACTGAACGCTACCGAGCACGTACTCGCCGTGGTGGTGCACCACATCTCGGCAGACGGGTTCTCGATGGTCCCGCTGGTGCGCGACGTGATGACGGCGTACGGCGCCCGCGTCTCCGGCGGCGCGCCCGACTGGGCGCCCCTGCCGGTGCAGTACGCCGATTACGCCCTGTGGCAACGGGAATCGCTGGGTTCGGACGACGACCCCCGGTCGCTGATATCGCGGCAACTCGACTACTGGACGATCGCGCTGGCCGGCGCCCCCGATCTCCTGGAACTCCCCACCGATCGGGATCGGCCGTCCCAGCAGTCCTTCCGCGGCGAGCGCATCCACTTCTCCGTCGACAGCGACCTTCACCGTCGCATCCGGGAGTTGTCGCGACGGCTCGGCTCCACCGAATTCATGACCGTGCACGCCGCCCTCGCGGTGTTGCTCAGCCGCCTCGGTGGAACTCCGGACGTCGCCGTCGGCACCCCGATCGCCGGCCGGGGAGAGCCCGCACTCGACGATCTGGTGGGCATGTTCGTGGGCACGCTCGCCCTGCGCACGCAGGTGGATGCGGCCGAGTCGTTCACCGCCCTTGCCGCGCACTGTCGCGACGTCGACCTCGGCGCCTTCGCGCATGCCGACGTTCCGTTCGAGCGGGTGGTGGAGGCGGTCGGGCCGACCCGATCGACGGCGTATGCGCCGCTCGTCCAGGTGTCGCTGGAATTCCAGAACAACGAGCGACCGGCCCTGACACTGCCGGGACTGGAAGTCCGTGGAATCGATCCCGGGCTCGCCGTGGTCAAGGTGGATCTCGAATTCCTCCTGGCGGAAGAGTTCGACGCGAACGGTGCGCCCGCGGGGATGAACGGCGCCGTCGACTTCGCCACCGATCTCTTCGACCCCGACACGGTCCGTGGCTTCGCCGACCGCTTCGTGCGGATCCTCGACGCCGTCACCGTGAACCCCGACCGGCCGATCGGCGACCTCCCCCTCCTCGACGAGGCGGAGCTGCGGGCGATGGTCCCTGCCCGCGGCGCGCCGGAGGTGCGCCCCGAGCTGTGGCCCGACCTGCTGACGGCCGCCGCCGCGCTCGACCCGGACTCGGTGGCCCTGTCCCTCGAGGACCGGCGCGTGACCTACCGCCAACTCGACGAGTGGTCCAACCGGGTGGCCCGGGTTCTCCGCGACCGAGGGGTGGGACCGGAGACGTTCGTGGCTGTCGGCATGCCCCGGTCGATCGAGTCGGTGATCTCGATCTGGTCGATCACCAAGGCGGGCGCGGCGCTCGTACCCGTCGACCCCACCTACCCGCGCGACCGTATCGAATACATGCTCACCGATTGCCGGGCCGCGCTCGGCCTCACCGTGAGGAGTCGCCGGAGCACCCTGCCCGACACCGTTCCGTGGCTGGTCCTCGACGACGAGGACTTCGCCGCGCAGGCGGCGGACGTGTCGCCGGCACCGATCACCGACGAGGAGCGGACGAGGCCGCTGCACCTCGCCCACCCGGCCTATCTCATCTACACGTCGGGGTCGACCGGAAGACCGAAGGGCGTGACCGTCACCCACCGGGGCATGGCCGATTTCACCGCGGAGACCCACGAATGGTTCCAGGTCACGCACGAGTCCCGGGTCTCGCAGTTGGCGTCCCCGAGCTTCGACGCGTCGGTGTTCGAGCTGATGATGGCGTTCAGTGCGTCGGCGCGCGTCGTGATCGTGCCGCCTGCCGTCATCGGGGGCAGCGACCTGGCGGATCTGTTCCGTCGCGAGCAGGTGACCCATGCGACCATCACGCCGACCGCGCTGGCGGCCCTCGACAACGACGGACTCGATTCGCTCCGGGTCCTGGATCTGGTGGGCGAGGCGTGCCCGCCGGAAGTGGTGGCGCGGTGGGCGCCGGGGCGGAGCCTGCACAGCGGATACGGGCCCACGGAGACCACGATTCAGGCGAGCGTCAGCGCCGCGATGCGACCCGGTGAGGGCGTGAACATCGGGTCTCCCGCACGGGGTTTCGCGTTCCTGGTCCTCGACGAGAGACTGCAGCCGGTCCCGGTCGGCGTACCGGGCGAGTTGTACATCGCCGGACCGGGTATGGCACGCGGGTACCACAACCGGTCGGCGCTCACCGCGGAACGATTCGTCGCCTGCAATTTCGGGGAACCGGGCACCCGGATGTACCGGACCGGCGACGTGGTGCGCTGGCGGAAGACGGCAAGCGCACTCGAGTACATCGGCCGCAGCGACTTCCAGGTGAAGGTCCGTGGTTTCCGCATCGAACTCGGGGAGATCGACGCCGTGCTCGCCCGGCACCCGGCGGTTGCCTTCGCCGCCACCATCGGCCACACCGGCCCGTCCGGTGACACCGTGCTCGCCTCGTACGTGCGGGTTCAGGACGGGCAGGAGGTGGAGCCCGCGGGGCTGCGCACCTACGCGTCCGAGCGCCTGCCCACCCACATGGTGCCGTCCGCGGTGGTCGTTCTCGATCGGATTCCGACGACCCCGGTGGGCAAGCTCGACCGGAAGGCGTTGCCCGCCCCGGAATTCGGCTCGGCCGGTGCGGCGTTCCGGGCACCGGCCACGGACAACGAGCGCATCGTCGTGGACGCCTTCGCGGAGGTACTCGGAGTGGACCGGGTGGGCACCGCGGACAGCTTCTTCGATCTCGGTGGAAATTCGCTCCTCGCCACCAGGATCGTCAGCGCACTGCAGGCGGCGTTGGATCGGAGGGTTCCGCTGCAGTGGATGTTCCTCGACCCGACACCGGCGGGAATCGCCCGCCGCCTCGACCTTCCACACCGGAGCGCCGGTATGGAAGAGGCACTCGCCGTGGTGATTCCGCTGCGTGCGCAGGGAAGCGGGCGACCGCTGTTCTGCGTGCATCCGGGCATCGGTCTGTCCTGGGGGTACGCAGGTCTGGTGCAGTATCTCCCTCCCGACCGGCCGGCATACGGACTGCAGCTGCCCACGATCAGCGGTGACGGCGACTACCGGACGATCGAGCAACTGGCCCACCGATACGTCGAGGAGATGCAGGCCATCCAGCCCACCGGACCGTACGACCTGCTCGGCTGGTCCCTCGGCGGGGTCATCGCGCACGCCATGGCCGTCGAACTGCAGAGGGCCGGCGAAGAGGTAGCGACACTCGCCGTCATGGACAGCTACCCCGTGGGCGGCGAGGACCCGCTGGTCGGCAGGCTGGAGATCCGGGACCTCCTGCGCGGGCTGGGACTCCAGACCGAGGGCGACGGTGAGATGACCTACGAGCACGCGGCCCGGTTGATCGACGAGTCGTTCGGGACCGAGACCGGAGTGCGCGGGCACGACCTCGAACGGATCACCGCGGGATACGAGAATTCGCGGTGGCTCGCCCACCACTTCGTGCCGCGGGTCTACGACGGGGACCTGCTCATCTTCCCCGCCAGCCGCGACGGGAACGGCGCGACCCGTGCGCGGTCGGCGGACGAGTGGCGGCCGCTCGTGACCGGCCGGATCGACGAGCGGCCCGTGGACTGCGGGCACAACGAGATGATCGAGCCGCAGTCCCTCGCCGTCATCGGGCCGGTCCTGTCGCGCGCGCTCGCCGAACGGCCGTGAATCGGATCAGGCGATGCGGAACTGTGCGAGACCGCGAATCGGCCACTCACCGTTGACATCCGATGCGTCCCGGCCCTGCCGGACGAGGTAGTCGGCGAAGTCGCGTTGCCGTTCCGCGTGCCAGCCGGCCTGATGGCTCATGATGTCCAGAGCCCGCAGATTCGGGTACTCCTGCGCGAGCGTCCGGGCGAGGTGTGCGGCGGCGATCGCGTCGGCCTCGGCCTCGTGGGCGTCCTCCAGCGCGATGCCGTAGTGCTCGCACACCGCGCCGAGAGTGCGCCTGCCCTTCCGGTACCGATCCATCTCGCGGTCGATGACGTACGGGTCGACCACGATGCCGGTGACGAGTTCGGTCAGCCCGAGGCGCAGACCCTCGGTGTGCATGACGGTCAGGTCGTAGGAGGCGTTGAACGCGACGACGGCATGGTCGCGGGTCCACGCGTCGTGCAGAGCCTCGCGGATCTCGCCGTACCCGGTGGCGTAGTCCTGTCCGTGAGCCCGGGCGTACTCCGTGGAGATTCCGTGCACGTCCGAGGCGCCCTGCGGGATGGGAACCTCCGGGTCGAGCAGCCAGGTTCGCGACTCGAAGTGGTGAGCGTCGACGACGGCGATGCACGCGGAGACGATGCGGGCGTCGGTGGGGTCGGGTCCCGTCGTCTCCAGGTCGAACGCGCAGATCGGTCTGTCCGACCAGCTGGTCATGAGGGCCTCTCGGTGGTGATTCGTTGCCCGCCCAGTATCTGCCGCGGCAGGCGCCGGATCCGGGACCGACACGGCGGGGATCCCAGGTTGTCGTGGCCGGTCGGCGGGGGTATCGTGTCCCCCGGTCTGCAGTTCGCCGAGGTCGTGAACTGCCTTTTCGAGAGAGCAAGGAGGTGTGGCATCCGATGAGAAGCCAACCTCCGAGTACCAACTGAAACCGTTCCACCGGTAGGTGCGCGGTTTCACGGTCCGTGTTCCTCAGCGCCGTTCCGCGCTGCCCACTTTCCCTCGAAAGCCCCGTGTCATGCCTCAGCTGCGTCCGATCCGTTCCCTCCTCCCCAGCCGCTCCGCCGGTCTGTCCGACGCCGACGCCGGTCACGCGGTGACCCGCCGGCCCGTCGAACCGACGCCTGCGGAGGAAACTGTGGTCAACAGCGCCGTCTACCGCGACGGCCGGAAGACGGCCACCCCGGCCACGCTGTCGGAGGCACTCGCGAGCCTGCCCGACGCGTCGTCGATGGCGTGGATCGGGATGTACCGGCCGAACGACGCCCAGTTGTATGCGGCAGCAAAGCAATTCGACCTGCATGAGCTGGCTGTCGAAGACGCGATCGTCGCCCACCAGCGGCCCAAGCTGGAGCGGTACGGCAAGACGCTGTTCGTGGTCCTGCGCGCCGCGCGCTACTGCGACGAAACCGAGCGCGTCGAATTCGGTGAGCTGCACGTCTTCTGCGGTCCGACGTTCGTGCTCACCGTCCGGCACAGCGAATCCCCCGACCTGTCGGCGGTCCGCCGGCGGATGGAGAGCAACCCGGACCTGCTCCGCCTCGGACCCGAGGCGGTTCTCTACGCCATCCTCGACGCCGTGGTCGACGGGTACGCGCCGGTGGTCGCCGGACTGCAGAACGACATCGACGAGATCGAGACCGAGGTGTTCAGCGGAGCGCCGGGCGTGTCGCGGCGCATCTACGAACTCACCCGCGAGGTCATCGAATTCCAGAGGGCCACAAGGCCGCTGCTCGGGATGCTGCGCGGGTTGTCGGCGGGATTCGAGAAGTACAACACCGACGAGGAGCTGCAGCGTTATCTGCGTGACGTCACCGACCACGCGACGGTCGTCGTGGAGCGGGCCGACGGCTTCCGTCAGCTGCTCGGGAACATCCTCACCGTCAACGCCACCCTGGTGTCGCAGGAGCAGAACGAGGAGATGCGCAACCTGACCCAGGCCAGCTATGCGCAGAACGAGGAGATCAAGAAGGTGTCGGCGTGGGCGGCGATCCTGTTCGCGCCCACCCTGATCGGGACGGTCTACGGCATGAACTTCGACCACATGCCCGAACTGCACTGGGTCGGTGGGTATCCGTTCGCCCTGTCTCTGATGATGCTCACCTGCGCCGGGCTGTACACGATCTTCAAACGCCGCGGCTGGTTGTGAGCGAGGCCGGCTGCGGGCAGTGCCCGCAGCCGGCCGGCGCCTGCTGTCAGAGTTCGTCGACGCAGACGACGAACTTGCGCTCGGGGTATTCGTATCCGTTGGACGACGTGCTGCACGAGTCCACGGACGTTGCGCCCTGCACGATCTCCGTCACCTTGACGCCGTCGACGGCCGCGGTGTCGCCGCAGTCGATGCGCGCGGGATCCTCGCCGCCGACGTCCATGCAACCGCCGACGACCCAGTCGACGTCGAGGCAGATCGCGCCCTGCTCGATGCCGCCGAGGGTTTCGTAGTAGTACGAGTCGGCGTCGCTGATGCACTGGCTGTTCTTCGCGGCCTTGGCGATCACCTTGTAGTTCGAATCGGCGCTGCCGCACACCGCCTTGTCGATCTCGGCGTCGGAGACGGTGCCGCCGAGCTTCACGCATTCACCGATCGCGACCTCGAAGTCGACGTCGCCGCCGGCGTCCTCGCCTTCCTGCCCGTCGATCACGGTGGTCGATTCGCTGGACGAGGTGGCCGCGGAGGCACCCGACTCCGGCACCGCGGTGGGCGTCGTGTCCGAACCGCACCCGGCCACCAGAACTGCCGTCGCCGACAATGCGACGACTGCGGTACACACCCGCCGAACTAACCCTGTCATGTCTGACCCCTCCGTCAGGTGACCGTCCGCCACCCGTTCCTCCGAGATGACCGTTGCCACCTCGATCGTGTCCACCGCGATTGCCGTGTCGCGCATTATTTGATTACATCGCTGTTCGATTTGCCAATCGTGGTGACAGTATGGACGGGTGGATCTCCCCGTGATGCCTCCGTTACAGCCGATGCTCGCGAAGGCTGCGTCGTCCGTTCCGGCGCAACCGGAGTCCGGGCTCGCCTGGTCCTACGAACCGAAATGGGACGGTTTCCGCACACTCGTCTTCCGCGACGGCGACGAGGTGGTGCTCGGGTCCCGCGGCGGAAAGGATCTGGCCAGGTACTTTCCCGAACTAGTCCGGGCGGTGAAGGACGAACTGCCCGAGCGGTGCGTGGTGGACGGCGAACTCGTCGTCCCGCGCAGCATCGACGGCCACACCCGGCTCGACTGGGAGTCGTTGTCGGAGCGCATTCATCCGGCCGAGAGCCGGGTGGCGATGCTGTCGGAGAAGACGCCGGCCCAGTTCGTCGCGTTCGATCTGCTCGCGCTGGGCGACCGCGACCTCAGCCGGGAGGACTTCTCCGTACGTCGCGCGCAGCTCGTCGACACCATCGGCGGTGGACCCAGCTGCCACGTCACCGCGGCCACCGAATCCAGTGCGACGGCCATCGAGTGGTTCGAGGCGTTCGAGGGGGCCGGCCTCGACGGGGTGGTGGCGAAGAAGCTGGTGGGCCCGTACCTGCCGAACAAGCGGGAAATGGTGAAGGTGAAGCACGCCCGCACCGCCGACTGCGTCGTCATCGGCTACCGGCCGCACAAGAGTCAGCCGGGGATCGGGTCGATGCTGCTCGGACTGTACGACGGCGACCAGATGGCGATGGTCGGCGGCGCGTCGGCGTTCACGGCGGCGCGGCGGATCGAACTGCTCGCCGAACTCGACGAGCTGCGCGTCGGAGACGACGTCGTCGCGGACGGGGCGCCGACGCGGTGGCAGTCGGGTAACGACCGAACCTGGGTGCCGCTGCGCCCCGAACGCGTCGTCGAGGTGGCGTACGACCAGATGGAGGGTGCCCGGTTCCGGCACGCCGCGCGGTTCCTGCGCTGGCGCCCGGACCGGACGCCCGACGAGTGCACGTTCCAACAATTGGAGGTCCCGGTGCGATACGACCTTGCCGACGTCCTGGCCGGAGGTTCCTAGATGGCGAGTCCTGCCGAAGAACTCGACGTCGACGGCATCGCCGTGCGGCTGTCGAATCCCGACAAGATCTACTACCCGAAACTCGGTGCCGAGGGCGGCACGAAACGGCACCTGGTGGAGTACTACCGGACCGTGGCGCTGAACGGTGCGCTGCTGACCGCCCTGTTCGATCGGCCGACGCATCTGCAACGGTTCCCGGACGGGATCGAGGGCGAGGAGATCTACCAGAAGCGGGTTCCCGCGAAGCGCCCCGATCACGTCGACTCGTGCGAGGTCACGTTCCCCTCCGGCCGCAAGGCCGACGTGCTCTGCGTGCGCAGCGCCGCGAACATCGTGTGGGCGGCGAACCTCGGCAACATCACGTTCCACCCGTGGGCGGTCCGGTGCCCCGACGTCGATCACCCCGACGAACTGCGCATCGACCTGGACCCGCAGCCGGGGACCGGATTCGACGACGCCCGGGCGGTCGCGCTGGACGTGCTCCGGCCGCTGCTGGACGAACTCGGTCTCGTCGGCTACCCCAAGACGTCGGGGGGCCGCGGGCTGCACGTGTATCTCCGCATCGAGCCGCGCTGGGATTTCATCGAGGTGCGGCGCGCGGGCATCGCCCTCGCACGGGAGATCGAGCGGCGCAGCGGCGACCGGGCCACCACGTCCTGGTGGAAGGAGGAACGCGGCGAACGCATCTTCCTCGACTTCAACCAGAACGCCAGGGACAAGACCATCGCGTCCGCCTACTCGGCCCGCAAGACGCCGATCGCGACCGTGTCGACGCCGGTCACCTGGGAGGAACTCGTCGACGTCGACCCCGACGACTTCACCATCGCGACCGTGCCCGCGCTGCTCGAGAAGCGCGGCGATCCCATGGCGACCATGGGCGACGTGGCGCAATCGCTGGACGTGCTGCTGGAGATGGCCGAACGGGACGCAGCGAACGGTCTCGGCGATCTGCCGTACCCACCCAATTACCCCAAGATGCCGGGGGAACCCAAGCGGGTACAACCGAGTCGGGACCGAGACCGCAAATAGCCGGCGCTCACGTAGGCTCGGGACGGTCGGGTCGGGAACAATGTGAGGTCGCCATGGAACGTACGACAGTCGGTACTGCCGGACTCGCCCTCGGTGTCGTCGCGACGGCACTCGGGGCCCTGATGATCGCGCCGGCCACCGCGTCGGCCGTCTCCCTCTCCTGTGTGTCACCACCCGGCCGGGGCGACACCACGATCGTCGACCGCACCGCGTGCGGTGCCAATGCCGATACGAGCAGCAATTCGGCGGCGTTCGGCACGGACGGTGTCGGTTTCGCCGACGCAGCCCACGCGGGCGCGGCGCTCGGCGCGGGGCTGGGCGGCGGTGTGGGTGCGGCCGAGGCACGTCGTGGCGCCGTCGCCGCCGTGGCGGTCGGGCCCGAGAGCGTCGCCATCGGAACGGTCGACAGTGCCGGTCCCGCCCTGGTGCTGAGCGGTCCGGGCGGGCAGGCGCTCGTCGCGGATCCGGCCAAGGGCGTGGTGTGCGCCGCTGGACCGTCGCTCGCGATCAATTTCCTTGCAGGTCAAGCGTGTCTGAGTGACGGCATAACAGTGTGGCGGCTTCCCTGAACGGCACCCCGGTCCGCGTCGTATGGTGACGGTAGTCACAATGGGCTGACGCAACTGCCGTAGGAAATACGGCAGCGAGATCGGAGGTGGTCGATGACGACCAGCGTTCGAGTTCCCCGGCCCGCGTCCGTGCCACGGACGGAGCTGCACGTCGATCCGCGGTTCCTGCCGCTCGCCGACCGGTTCTTCGCGATGTACCGGCAACCTCAGCACGGCGGCGGGGCGCTCACCGCGTACTTCCGGGGTGAGAAAGTCCTCGACATCTGGGCGGGCTGGGCCGACCGCGACCGCCGCTGGGACCGCGACACCGTCGCCCTGTCGTTCTCCACGGGAAAGGGCGTGGCCAGCACGGTCGTCCACCGGCTCGCCGAACGCCGGCTGATCGACTACGACGCGCCCGTCGCGCGCTACTGGCCCGAGTTCGGCGCGGCAGGCAAGGACGACATCACGGTCCGCGAACTCCTCACCCACCGGGCCGGACTGCACAAGGTCCGGGGTCTGATGCGGAGCCCGCTCGATCTCCTCGACTACGACGCCGTCGTCGGGGCTCTCGCGGCCACCCCGGCGGATCCGCGCAGGCTGCGCGGCCCCGGGTATCACGCCGTCACCTACGGGTGGCTGGTGGCCGAACTGATCGCACGCGTCACCGGAAAGCCGTTCGTCCAGGTCGTGCAGGATGAAATCGCAGGCCCGCTCGGCGTCGACGACTTCTGGTATCAGGTTCCCGGACAGCACCGTCCGCGGATCGCGAAGCTGTTTCCGCACATCAACCCGGCCGGACTCAACTGGGAGCTCACGTCGAACGTGCTCTCGCTCGTCGGCCCCACCCGCGGACTCGCCGAGGCGGCGATGCCCCGGGGATTCGACGTGCTGGTCCGGAACCCCGCGGTGCACGACGCGGTGATGCCCGGCTGGAACGGCGTGTTCAGCGCGCGGGCGCTCGCGCGCATGTACGGCGCCATCGCCAACGGCGGCAGGCTGGACGGACACCGGTTCCTGCGCAAGTCCACCATCGCGCAGATGTCGCAGGTGCAGACCTACGACCGGGACTACGTTCTCGGTATCCGGCCGCAGTGGTCCCTCGGCTACCACCGGCCGATCCTCGCGTCCCGGGAACAACCACGGAACGCGATCGGGCACTACGGTGTCGGCGGGTCCGGCGCCTACGCGGACCTCGACAGCGGACTGTCCCTCGGCTTCGTCACCAATCGGCTCGGCAGTTCCCTCACGGCTCTCGGTGATCTTCGTCTGGCCAGGCTCGGTGTCGAGGCGCAGGCGATCGTCCGGAACGGCAAGTAACCACGAAAGGAATCCTGATGAGTGATCACGTGTACCGAGTTGTCGAGGTCGTCGGTTCGTCGAGCGACAGCACCGATGCGGCCATCGAGAACGCCATCGCGCGGACCAACGAGACCGTGCGCAACGTCGAGTGGTTCGAGGTCGTCGAGACCCGGGGCCACGTCGAGAACGGCGCGATCGCGCACTACCAGGTCACGGTCAAGGTCGGATTCCGTGTGGAGCCGGGCGACGCGGTCTGACACAGCGGACGGTTCTCGCGCAAAATTGGAACACGTTATAGTCTGGTGTCACATCCCGACGTCGGACTGCGCGTACTCAGGTAGGGGAGAACCGTGACTTATGTGATCACGCAGCCGTGCTGCAACGACGCATCGTGCGTCGATGTCTGTCCGGTCAACTGCATCCATCCCACACCGGACGAGAAGCCGTTCGCTACCACGGAAATGCTGTACATCGACCCGGACACCTGCATCGACTGCGGGGCCTGCGTCGAGGAGTGCCCGGTGGAGGCCATCTACGCGGAGAACGACCTCGACGAGGTCGACGAGCCGTACCTCGACATCAACGCGCAGTACTACACCAAGCACCCCATCGGCCCCGACTGGCCCGAGCCGCTCGCGCTGCCGCAGATCGACGCAGCCCTCGGCACGCTCCACGTCGCGATCGTCGGGTCGGGTCCGGCCGCCTGCTACGCCGCGATGGAACTGACCGCGAAACCGCGCGTCGAGGTCGACATCTTCGACCGGCTTCCTACCCCGTACGGGCTGGTGCGCGCCGGGGTCGCGCCGGACCATCCGGGCACCAAGGGCGTCACGGACCAGTTCCGTTCGGTCGTCGGCAAGCGCACGGTGCACTGCCACTTCAACGTGGAAGTGGGCCGGGACGTGAGCCACGAGGAACTGCTCGCACACCACCACGCCGTCATCTACGCGGTCGGCGCGGCAGGCGACCGCACGCTGGGCATTCCCGGCGAGGATCTCGTCGGCAGCCACGCCGCCACCGAGTTCGTGGCCTGGTACAACGGTCACCCCGACTACGCCGACCACACGTTCGACCTGTCGGGGGAGCGGGCCGTCATCGTCGGCAACGGCAACGTGGCACTCGACGTGGCCCGCATCCTCGTCACCGATCCGGAGATCCTGGCCAAGACGGACCTCGCGGACCACGCCCTCGAGGCGCTGCGGGCGAGCAACATCCGCGAGGTCGTCATTCTCGGCCGCCGTGGCCCCGCTCAGGCCGCCTACACCAACCCCGAACTCCTCGCGCTCGGGCTGATGCCGGACGTGGACATCGTGGTCGACCCGGACGAAGCGGTCCTCGACCCGGCAAGCCGCGCGTTCGTCGACGGCGACGAGGCCGAGCCGTCGCAGCGCCACAAGGTGCGGCAGGTCGAGGAGTTCGCCCGGCGCACCGCCGATCCGGCGAAGAAGCGGATCGTATTGCGGTTCCTGACGTCGCCCGTGGAGATTCTCGGCACCGACGCCGTCGAATCGGTGCGCATCGCGAAGAACGAGATGGTCGCGGACGCGTCCGGACGGCTCAGCGCCAAACCGTCCGACGTCACCTCGACACTGGACACGGGCCTGGTGCTGCGCTCGATCGGTTACCGCGGTCAACCCGTGGCCGGCATCCCCTTCGACGACCGGCGCGGCGTCATACCCAACGAGAACGGCCGGGTGATCGATCCGGAGACCGGCACACCCGTGCCCGGCGTGTACGTGGCGGGCTGGATCAAGCGCGGGCCGACGGGCGTGATCGGCACCAACAAGTACTGCTCCGCGGAGACGGTCAAGATGCTGATCGACGATTTCTCCGCCGGTCGCCTCGACGCGCCCACCGAACGTGAGGCTCTCGACCGCCTGATCGCCGAGCGTGCGCCCGACGCCGTCGACTACCAGGGCTGGCAGCGCATCGACAAGACCGAACGTGCCGGGGGCAAGGCTGCCGGTCGGACGCGCACCAAGCTGATCACCATCGAGAGCATGCTCGCCGCCGCCCGCGCCGATACCTGATCGTGAGCGCTTCTTGACCACTCGGTGACACCCACGCCCCGCAGGCCGCGGAGCGGCAACGATTGCGGGCAAATTGCTCGCGGCCGGATGATGTGTGTTAATGGCAGTGCGCGATTGGTAGGTCCGTCGGGGACGCGCGTTGCACACGTCGTCGAACGAGAGTGGTCATATGGGCAAGTCAGGAATCGGTTTTTCCAGGAACAAGCACTGGTCTTCGCGCGTCGCTGTCGCACTGACCGGGGCCGTCGTGTCCGGAACGGCGCTGGTCGGGGCCGCACAGGCCGCACCGCTCTTTCCCGGTGGACCGGAGGTTCCGAGTCTTCCCACCCTGCCCGGTCTGCCCGGCGCGCCGCAGCTACCGCTTCCTGAACCGGCACCCGCGCCCGCGAACTTCTCGGCCCCGTCCCTCAACCCGGGTGCGGGCGAGGTCGTGGGTGTCGCGCAACCGGTGATCATCCGCTTCAACGAGGCGATCGGCGACCGCGCCGCCGCCGAGCGTGCCATCAAGGTCACCACCAGCCAGCCGGTCGAGGGCGGTTTCTACTGGATCAACGACAGCCAGGTGCGGTGGAAGCCCACCGAGTTCTGGCCCGCGAACACCGAGGTCACCGTGGACGCCGGCGATTCGCACTCCACGTTCACCATCGGCGACGCCCTGGTGGCGACCGCGGACGACAACACCAAGCAGATCACCGTCACCCGGAACGGCGAAGTGGTCAAGACCATGCCGACGTCGATGGGTAAGACCGATCACGAGACGCCGAACGGCACCTACATCATCGGCGACAAGTTCCGTGACATGTACATGGACTCGTCCACGTACGGTGTCCCGGTCGATTCGGCCGAGGGGTACCGCACGTACGTCGAGTACGCCACCCGCATGTCGTACAGCGGCATCTTCGTCCACGCCGCACCGTGGTCGGTGGACGCCCAGGGCAACACCAACGTCAGCCACGGCTGCCTCAACGTGAGCACCGACGACGCCAAGTGGTTCTACGAGAACTCGAAGAAGGGCGACGCCGTGGTCGTGCAGAACACCGCAGGCGGCGTGCTGAGCGGCTCCGACGGTCTCGGCGACTGGAACCGCTGACCCTGATCTGACCAGTTGTCCCCGTAGCCCGCACAGTTCAATGTGCGGGCTACGGCAATTTACCGGCTATTCGTACACGGTCGTCAGACTGCCGCAGTGAGATCGAGTCCGGAACGAACCCTGCCGTCGCCGGGAAAGCAGGGATTGCTCGGGCGTCCGTGGCGGGACTACGCGCTGTTCGCAGCGCTGGTGGGTCCCAATCTGGTTCTGCTCGTTCTGTTCACCTACCGGCCCCTGGTCGACAACATCCGGCTGTCGTTCTTCGACTGGAACATCGCCGACCCCGTCGCCACGTTCGTCGGCTGGGACAACTACCGCGAATGGTGGAGCAGGCCCGACACCTGGCAGATCGTCGGGAACACCGTCGTGTTCACTGTCGCGACCGTGGTCGGATCGATGGTCGCCGGTCTCGCGCTCGCCGTGCTGCTGGACCGTAACCTGCACGGCCGCAACCTCGTCCGCTCGGCGATCTTCGCGCCGTTCGTCATCTCGGGTGCCGCGATCGGCGTGGCGTTCCAGTTCGTGTTCGATCCCCGTTTCGGGTTGATCCAGGATCTTCTGCACCGTGCCGGGGTCGACTCCGTCCCCGACTTCTATCAGGATCCGCACTGGGCGCTGTTCATGGTGACGGTCACCTACATGTGGAAGAACCTTGGCTACACGTTCGTGATCTACCTTGCGGCACTGCAGGGTACGCGGCGCGAGTTGACCGAGGCCGCGGAGATCGACGGGGCGGGCCGGTGGACGACGTTCCGCCGGGTCGTCCTCCCGCAGTTGCGTCCGACCACCTACTTCCTCTCGATCACGGTGATGCTGGGCTCCCTTCAGGTGTTCGACATCATCAACGTGATGACCCGGGGCGGTCCACTCGGTACCGGAACCACCACGATGGTCTACCAGGTCTACAACGAGTCGTTCCGCAACTTCCGTGCCGGCTACGGCGCCACCGTGGCCACGATCATGTTCCTGGTCCTGCTCGGGATCACCGTCTATCAGGTGCGGATCATGGATCGCGGTGAGGTCCGGTGATCGCGGACACCGTGCGCGATCAGCGCAGCACGGAGGTGCCGGTGACAGCAGACGCGGCCCGTGACCATCGACGCCGGGAGGCGCTCGTGACGGCTCTGGGGTACGCCGCGATGGTGGCGGTGCTGGTCATGGTGGCCCTGCCGCTGTACTGGATCGTGATGACGTCCTTCAAGGATCGTCCGGACGTTTACACCCTGCCGGTGACCTGGTGGCCCGGCACCTTTCATCCCGAGAACTACTCCGAGGCCACCACCTCGGTGCCGTTCTGGACGTTCCTGCGGAACTCGGTGATCATCACCGGGGTGCTGGCCGTCGTGAAGTTCGCGCTCGGCGTGTTCAGCGCCTACGGGCTGGTGTTCCTGCGGTTCCCGGGCAAGAACCTCGTGTTCCTCGGCATCATCGCCGCGTTGATGGTGCCCAACCAGATTACGGTCATCTCCAACTACGCACTCGTCGCCGAATGGGGCTGGCGGAACAGCTTTCACGGCATCATCGTTCCGCTCGCCGGGGTCGCGTTCGGAACGTTCCTGATGCGCAACCACTTCCTGTCGATACCCACCGAGATCATCGAGGCCGCCCGGATGGACGGCGCAGGCCACTTCCGGCTGCTGTGGCGGGTGGTCCTGCCGGTGTCGGGCCCCACCATGGTGGCGTTCGCGATCATCACCGTCGTCACCGAGTGGAACGAATACCTGTGGCCGTTCCTGATGGCCGACGACGCCTCCGTCGCGCCGCTGCCGATCGGGCTGACCCAACTCCAGAACAACGACGGGCTCACCAACTGGGGCCCGGTCATGGCGGGAACGGTACTCACGATGCTGCCGATTCTCGCGGTTTTCCTTGTGCTGCAACGGCACATGATCAAGGGCCTCACATCGGGTGCGGTCAAGGGATAGCGGAGAACGAGGAGAGACATGAATCGGATGAACCGTCGAGGATTCCTCGGGCTGGCGGGCGCGGTGGCCGCCGGTGCCGCGCTGACGGCCTGCGCCGGGTCGGGGTCGGGCTCGTCGGCGGCGTCCGGTGCGGCCGGTGACGCGAACACCATCACGTTCTGGTCCAACCACCCCGGCAAATCGCAGGACGTCGAACGTGAACTGATCAACCGGTTCCAGGCGAAACACCCCGACCTCACCGTGAACCTCGTCGACGGCGGAAAGAACTACGAGGAGGTGTCGCAGAAGTTCAACGCGGCCCTGTCGGGCGGCGAACTGCCCGACGTCGTGGTCCTGTCGGACGTCTGGTGGTTCAACTACGCGCTGACCGGTGCCATCGAACCGCTCGACGGACTGTTCGGCACGGTCGGCGTCGACTCCTCCGACTACGTCGACTCGCTGCTCGCCGACTACCTGTTCGAGGGCACGCACTACGCCCTCCCGTATGCGCGGTCGACGCCGCTGTTCTACTACAACAAGCAGGTGTGGGCGCAGGCCGGCCTGCCCGATCGCGGGCCCGCCACCTGGCAGGAGTTCGACGAGTGGGGTCCCGAACTGCAGCGGGTGATGGGCGGCGGCAAGCTGGCCCACGGCTGGGGTGACGCCAAGAACTACCTGGGCTGGACGTTCGAGGGACCGGTCTGGACGTTCGGCGGGGCGTACTCGGACCAGTGGGACCTGAAGTTCGGCGACGAGACAACGCTCGCCGCGGGGACGTTCCTGAAGGACATGATCCACACGAAGAAGTACGCGGCGGTGTCGAGCGACATCGCCAACGAGTTCGGTGCGGGCATCCTCGCGTCGACCATCGCCTCGACCGGTGACCTGTCGGGAATCACCAAGTCGGCCGCGTTCGACTTCGGCACCGCGTTCCTCCCCGCGTCGGGCGCCCCGGGCTGCCCGACCGGCGGCGCGGGCCTCGCGATTCCGGCGCGGATCTCCGACGAGCGCAAGAAGAACGCGCTGACGTTCATCGACTTCGTGACGAACGGTGAGAACACCGCGTACTTCTCCCAGAACGTCGGGTACATGCCCGTCCGCAAGTCCGCTGTCGAGGACCCGGGCATGAAGGCATACCTCGACGCGAACCCCAACGCGCGCACCGCCGTCGACCAGCTCGCGAAGACCGGGTCGCAGGACTACGCCCGTGTGTTCGTGCCCGGCGGCGACCAGATCATCGGCACCGGACTCGAACAGATCGCGCTGCAGAACGCGGACGTGGCGACGACGTTCGCCGGCGTCGGGACGCAACTCCAGCAGATCATCGACCGCCAGATCACCCCCAAGCTGCCCCAGTAGGAGGAGAAGGAACATCCATGGCCCACGTGCAGTTCGCAGGCGTCACCCACCGCTATTCCGGAGCCGATCGACCCGCGGTCGATCGGCTGGACCTCGACATCGCGGACGGCGAGTTCCTCGTCCTGGTGGGTCCGTCCGGGTGCGGTAAGTCGACCAGCCTGCGGATGCTGGCCGGCCTCGAAGCCGTCGAGGCGGGCCGCATCGAGATCGGCGGCACCGACGTCACCGCGCTGCCACCCCGGGCGCGGGACGTGGCCATGGTGTTCCAGAGTTACGCGCTCTACCCGAACATGACCGTCGCCGACAACATGGGTTTCGCGCTCCGCAACGCCGGCGTCGGGAAGGTGGAACGCACCGCCCGGGTGCTGGAAGCGGCGCGGATGCTCGAACTCGAACCCCTGCTGGATCGCAAACCGGCGAAACTGTCCGGCGGGCAACGTCAACGGGTCGCGATGGGCCGGGCGATCGTGCGGCACCCGAAGGTGTTCTGCATGGACGAACCGCTGAGCAACCTCGACGCCAAGCTGCGGGTGAGCACCCGCTCGCAGATCGCGGGCCTGCAGCGCAGGCTCGGTACGACCACCGTGTACGTCACGCACGACCAGGTGGAGGCCATGACGATGGGTGACCGGGTTGCGGTGATGCAGGGCGGGCGCCTCCAGCAGGTCGCCCGGCCCCGCGATCTCTACGACAACCCGGTCAACACGTTCGTCGCCGGGTTCATCGGCTCGCCCGGGATGAACCTCATGGACACCCCGATCCGCGACGGCGTCGCCGAACTGGGTGACCTGCGTATTCCCGTGCCGCGCTCGGCGATCGGGGACGGTTCCGTGATCGTCGGGGTGCGCCCGGAGTCGTGGACGCTGGTGGGGTCGTGGCGCAAGGACTCGTACACGGTCGAAACCGACCTGCTCGAGGAACTCGGGGCGGAGTCCTTCGTGTACGCGTCCGGCACATCCGGGAAGGTGGTGGTGCGGGTGGACCGCACGCGCACCGTCGCCGCGGGGGAGAGGGTGCACCTGCAGCCGAAACCCGGCGAGGTGTACTTCTTCTCCGCGGCGACGGGTGACCGTCTGCGGTAGTCGCTACCAGATCTTGACGCGCTCCTGCGGATCCAGATACAGGGCGTCACCCGGCTGGACGTCGAACGCGTCGTGGAACGTGTCGAGGTTGCGGACCACGCCGTTGCAGCGGAACTCCGGCGGCGAGTGCGGGTCGACGGCCAGCCGGCGGAGCGCCTCGGCGTCCCGGGCCTTGGTGCGCCACACCTGCGCCCAGCCGAAGAACACCCGCTGGAGACCGGTGAGGCCGTCGAGAACCTCGGGCTCGGCCCCTTCCGTGGCGATCCGGTACGCCGCGATGGCGATGGACAGGCCACCGAGGTCGCCGATGTTCTCACCGATGGTGAACTCACCGTTCACGGTGTGGCCGGGCAGCGCCTTCGGCTCGAACTCGTTGTACTGCTCGATCAGCGCCTTCGTGCGCTTGCCGAACTCGGTCCGGTCGTCGTCGGTCCACCAGTCGACCATGTTGCCGTCGCCGTCGTACTTGGCGCCCTGATCGTCGAAGCCGTGGCCGATCTCGTGACCGATGACGGCACCGATTCCGCCGTAGTTGGCGGCGTCGTCGGCTGCGGCGTCGAAGAACGGCGGCTGCAGAATGGCTGCGGGAAAGACGATTTCGTTCATGCCCGGGTTGTAGTAGGCGTTGACCGTCTGCGGTGTCATGAACCACTCGTCGCGGTCGACGGGGCCACCGAGCTTCGCGAGGTCGCGGTCGTACTCCGCCGCGTAGCCGCTGCGGTAGTTGCCGACCAGGTCGTCGCGGGAGATGGTGACGGCCGAGTAGTCGCGCCACTTGTCGGGGTAGCCGATCTTGGGCGTGAACTTCTCCAGCTTGCGCAGCGCCGCCTGCCGCGTTTCGGGGCTCATCCAGTCCAGGTCGGAGATGTTGCGCCGGTACGCCTCCTGCAGGTTGGCGACGAGTTCCTGCATGCGGGCCTTCGCGTCGGCCGGGAAGTGGCGTTCGACGTAGAGCTTGCCGACGGCCTCGCCCAGCAGATCCTGCACCAGGGACACGCCGCGCTTCCAGCGCTCACGGATCTCCTCGGCGCCGGTCAGCGTCTTTCCGTAGAACGCGAAGTTCTCGTCGACCAGGGCCTGCGTGAGGTACGGGGCGCGGGAGCGGATGACGTTCCACGTCGCCCACGCCTTCCAGTCGTCGAGGTCCTCGGACGTCCACAGCTCGGTCAGGGTGGTGAGGAAGTCGGGCTGGCGGACCACGATCTCGTCGAACTGCTCGGACGTGCCGCCGAGTGCGCCGATCCACGCCGACCAGTCAAACCCGGCGGGCAGCTGGTCGAGGGTGAGCAGGTTGTAGCTCAGCTCGGCGTCGCGACGCTTCACGACGTCCCAATGACCGGCCGCGATCTTGGTTTCCAGGTCGAACACGCGCTGCGCGTCGTAGCCGACGCCGGCGAGGGCGAACATCTTCGCGATGTGCTTCACGTACGCCGCGCGGATCTCCGCGTAGTCGTCCTGGCGGTAGTACGACTCGTCGGGCAGGCCGATGCCCGACTGACTGAAGTGGACGAGGTAGCGCTCGGAGTTCTTCGCGTCCGTGTCGACGTAGTGACCGACGGCTCCGCCGACCCCGGTGCGCTGCTGGCGGCCGATGACGGCGGCGAGCGCGGAGAGGTCGGCGGCCGAGGCCACGTCGGCGAGCTCACCGGCGATCGGTGCGAGCCCCGCGGCCTCGACGACGTCCGCGTCCATGAAGCTGCCGTACAGGTCGCCGATGCGCTGCGCGTCGGTCCCCGGCGCCGCGCCGGAGTCCGCCGCCTCCTCGATGATGGTCTGGACGTCGACCTCGGCCTTGTCGTACAGCGTGCGGAACGCGCCGTCGATCGCCCGGTCCGCGGGAATCTCGTAGTCGTCGATCCACTTGCCGTTCACGTGGACGAACAGGTCGTCCTGGGCGCGGGTGTCGTTGTCGAGGTGAGTGAGGTCGATGCCGGAGCGCTGAGCCGTGGTCATGCGTTCCATCCTTACACCGTTCCGCGCCGGGAGGTCCACCACTGCGCTCAGGGCGAAACAAACTGCTCGGCGACGGTCAGCAGGCCGGCGTCGTCGTAGATGCTGTCGGTGGAGTTGTTCACGTTGTTCTCGCGTCCGGTGTGGTCGGAGTACGGCGCGGTCGCGTACACGTCGTCGAGCAGGGCCTCGTCGAAGAACAGCTGGGTGGTGAGCACCGTCTTCTTGTCGATGTGCACCTCGAGGTGGATGTAGGTGGTCCGGCTGATGTACCAGCCGGGGAAGACCGTGGTGAACTGGGCGATGCCGTACGCGTCCGTGGTCTGGGCGCCGCGCAGGTAGGTGCCGTCGTTCGTGAGGTCCTGCAGCCGCAGTGCGAGCTCGGCGCTCGTCGTCGTGGCGCACGAACCTGCACGCAGCGTGCCGTCCGGCTGTGAACTTGCCGGAAACTCAGCCGCCGAGGCGGGCGTGCATCTCCCAGACGAGGACCTCGGCGCCGGAGTGCGAGGAGACCTGCTGGCCACCGGAGGCGCTCAGCCGGACGGCGTCGCCCTCGTACAGGGTGCCGACGCCCTCCATCTCGGCGGTGCCCCGGGCGACGAAGACGTGGAGGAACGGCGCCTCGGGAAGTGTCACCGGTGCGCCGGGGAAGAGTCGCGCGACATGAAGGGCCGCGTGCTTGTTGTTGATCCGGATCGCCGAATTGTCCTTGTATTCCGGCATTCCGGACGCAACAGGCACCAGCCCGCCCTCGAGGATCTCGTCCTCGATCTCGAGTTGTTCGTAACTCGGAGTGAGGCCGGCTTCGTCGGGTACCACCCACATCTGGACGAAATGCACCGGCTCGTGGTGCTGGTCACCCTCGAGGCGCCAGCTGTCGTTCTTTTCTGAATGCATGATGCCCTTGCCTGCGCTCATGCGTTGCGCAAGGCCGGGATAGATGATGCCGGAGTGGCCGATCGAATCCTGATGCACGAGCGAGCCGCGCAGCACCCACGTGACGATCTCCATGTCCTTGTGCGGATGCGTGTCGAATCCCTGACCGGGGAGCACGGTGTCGTCGTTGTTCACGAGGAGCAGCCCGTGGTGCGTGTTGTCGGGGTCGTAGTGCTGGCCGAAGGAGAACGAATGTTTCGAATCCAACCAGGAAATCTTGGTTTTCAGCCGATCGCCGGCACGATGAACATAGACGTGAGGTGTGGTGACTGCTGGCATATCGGTCCTCCTTCGGGTGGTACCCGGTCCAGAGTACGAGGTGCCGGCTGCAGGTACTCGCAAGACGGTGTCGATTGTGCATCGAATTCATCGCCTGCCGGCAGCGGTGGAGGGCCCGCATCGAAGGCGAAATGAGGTTGCGCAGTGCGACATTGGAGTACTGAGCGCTCGTAAGGCGGTGTTCGGCAACAGCTTTCGCCGACGGCGAGAAGAGCGTGAAAGACGGGCGTCCAGTTCGTGCCGCCGCGAATGCCCGCTTCGGCCGGGCCCGCGGCGTACAGTTCGAATTGTGCGTCCGGAAGTCGCAGGATTTGCGGCACGTTCGCACACAGCGGAAGGAGCGTGATGAAGGCGAATTCGGATCGACACGATCAGCACCTCCCCGAGCACCAGCGGATCGCAGACCTCGTCGACGACATGGAAGACCGGCTGGTGGCCGAGCGTGAGGCGAAGGGAATCGCGGGAAACGCGTCCGAGCGGAAGCAGGCGGAACAGCTCGAGCCCGACGATCAGGCTCCCGAGTAACGCCTGTGAGTACTTGTCAACCGCGGGCGGTTGACAAGTACTCACGGGTGGGTCACTCGAAGAAGCGGTACACGGCCTCGACGACTACCGCGGGACGCTCGCTGCCCTCGAGTTCGATCTGCCCGGCGACTGTCACCTGGACGCCGCCCTTGGGCAGTGCCTCGACGGACTGCAGCGTCGCGTTGAGGCGGACGCGTCCTTCCGCGGGCACGGGGTTGGTGAATCGGACCTTGTTGAGACCGTAATTGACGGCCATGGTGACGCTGTCGACGGTCAGTACCTCGTCCCACATGGGGATGATCAGCGACAACGTGAGGTAGCCGTGGGCGATGGGCCCGCCGAACGGGCTCTCCGCCGTCGCGCGCTCGGGGTCGACGTGAATCCACTGGTGATCGTCGGTGGCGTCGGCGAACGTGTTGATCCGCTGCTGGGGGATGTCGATCCACGAGCTGGTGCCCAGCGACTGGCCCTCGAGCGCGGCGAGGTCTGCCAGGGTGGCGACGCGGGTGGTGGTTGCGGTGGTCACGCTAAGTCTCCTGGTGGTTCGGTGGGGCAGGGTCAGTGTTTGATGCCGAGAACGCGCAGCGCGTTCTGCTTGAAGATCAGGGGCGTGACCTCGGGTTTGATGTCGAGGTTCTCGAAGTCCTTCATCCAGCGGTCGACCTGGATGACGGGGAAGTCGGAGCCGAACAGCACCTTGCCGCGGAGCATGCTGTTGGCGGCCTTGACCAGCTGCGGCGGGAAGTACTTCGGTGACCACCCGGACAGGTCGATGAAGACGTTGGCCTTGTGGGTGGCGATGGAGATCTGCGAGTCGACCCACGGCACCGACGGGTGGGCCATGATCACGGTGAGGTCGGGGAAGTCGGCGGCGACGTCGTCGAGCAGCATCGGGTCGGAGTAGCGCAGTTTGATGCCGTGGCCGCCGGGCAGTCCGGCGCCGATCCCGGTCTGACCGGTGTGGAACAGGGCGGGGACCCCGGCCTCGGTGATGGCCTCGTAGAGCGGGTAGAACTGCCGGTCGTTGGGTTCGAAGCCCTGCATGCTGGGGTGGAACTTGAACCCCTTCACACCGTAGTCGTCGACGAGCCGGTGCACGCGCCGCACGGCGGCCTTGCCCTGCCAGGGGTCGACGGATCCGAACGGGATCAGGACGTCGTTGTGGCGGGCGGCGCCCTCGGCGATCTCCTCGACCGAGTTGGCGGGGTGTCCGCTGGCCGAGGCCGCGTCGACGGTGAACACGACCGCGGCCATGTTGCGGGAGCGGTAGTGGTCGGCGATCGCGTCGATGGACGGGGTGCGTTCCTCGCCGGACTTGAAGTACTTCTCCGAGGCGGCCATCAGTTCGTCGTCGAGGGACCGGTGCCCGCAGCCGTCGATCTCGACGTGGGTGTGGATGTCGATGGCGTCGATCTTGTCGAAGTCGATGCCGTACTCGTAGCGGCTCATTTCGCCATCAGCTCCTCGGGGAACTCCTCGCCGACGGACTGGACGGTGTCGCCGAACGTGCCGTTCCACTGAGCCGCGATGTCGTCGGCCGACCAGCCGCCGTCGTGGTACTCGACCGCGGTCAGGTCGGGGTGCGACCACAGCGCGAGGCGGTCGCCGCCGACGGCGAAGGCCTGGCCGGTGATCTCGGCTGCCGCGTCGGACGCGAGGAACGAGATGATGCCTGCGGCGTCCTCGGGGGTGCCCAGGCCCACCTCGCGGCGGATGATGTCGGGGAGCGGCTCGCCGTTCTTCATGCCCTCGATGTAGGGGGCGAGGAACGGGACGGTCTCGGTCATCGCGGTCGCGGCGACGGGGCAGACGGCGTTGGCGGTGATGCCCGCGCGCTGTAGTTCCATCGCCCAGGTGCGGACCATGCCGACGATGCCGGACTTGGCGCCCGAGTAGTTGGTCTGCCCGAAGTTGCCGCGCTGGCCGGCGGGGGAGCCGATGCAGATGATGCGACCACCGTCGCCCTGTTCGCGGAACTTCAGGACGGCTTCGCGGACGCAGGTGAAGGTGCCGCGCAGGTGCACGTTGATGACGGCGTCGAAGTCGTCGTCGGTCATCTTCCACAGCACCTTGTCGCGAAGGATGCCGGCATTGGTGACCATGACGTCGAGGCGTCCGAACGCGTCGACCGCGCCGGCGACCAGCTTCTGGGCGGTTTCGGTGCTGCCGACCGGGGCGACGACGGCGACGGCCCGGCCGCCCGCGGCGGTGATCTCGGCGACGGCGGCGTCGGCGGTGGCCTGGTTGACGTCGTTGATCACGACCGCGGCGCCGTGCCGCACCAGGTCCTTGGCGTAGGCCAGTCCGAGGCCCTGTCCGCTGCCGGTGACTACGGCGACTTTGTTGCTGAGGTCCATGTCGTGATTCTCCTAAGGTCGTGTTCGCTGGATCACACGTAATCATTGATGATTGAGAATGTCAATGATTAAGATCTGCTACTCTACCGACAATCATCAGAAGGGGGTCGTCGCATGGCAGAGTCGCAGGCGTTATCGGACGACATCGGGTTCCTGCTCTCGCGCGTCGGCGGAATGGTGCTGGGCGCGGTCAACAAGGCCCTCGTTCCCACCGGGCTGCGGGTGCGTTCCTACTCGGTCCTGGTCCTCGCGTGTGAGCAGGCCGAGGGCGTCAACCAGCGCGGGGTGGCCGCCACCATGGGTCTCGACCCCAGTCAGATCGTGGGCCTGGTCGACGAACTCGAGGAACGCGGACTCGTCGTGCGCACCCTCGACCCCTCGGATCGCCGCAACAAACTGATCGCGGCCACCGACGAGGGACGCCGGCTCCGCGACGACGCCAAGGCACGTGTCGACGCGGCCCACGGACGCTACTTCGAGGGCATCCCCGACACGGTGGTGAACCAGATGCGGGACACGTTGCAGAGCATCGCCTTTCCCGCCTTCGTCGAGTAGGGCGCGATGACCGAGCTCCTCGCCCCGGCCCCGCCCGGGATGTCGTTCCTCGCCACGTTCGTCGTGGAGGTTGCCGAGCCGGTGGAGATCGGATCCACGCCCGAGGGAACACGTCGCATCATCCCCATCCTCGGTGGCCGGGTCGAGGGCCCCGAGCTGCGGGGCACCGTGCTGCCGGTCGGGGCGGACTTCCAGCTGCTCAGCTCGTCCACGCTCACCGAACTCGAGGCCAAGTACGCCATCGAGACCGACGACGGCGACCGTATCTACGTCACCAACTTCGGGCTGCGCTCGGGTACCGCCGAAGACATCGCCCGACTGGTCGACGGCGAGGCCGTGCCGCCCGAGCGCATCTACTTCCGCTGCACCCCACGGCTCACCGCCGCCGAGGGCCGGTGGTCGTGGCTGCGCTCGCGGATCCTCGTCGGCACCGGCGAACGCCTCCCCGGCGAGGTGCGTCTCACGGTGTTCGTGGTGGACTGAGGGGCCGTGGAGATCCGCTGGATGAAGTCGTTCGTCGCGGTCGCCGAGGAACTCAACTACGGCCGGGCGGCCGAGGTGCTGCACATCGCGCAACCGGCCGTGAGTCAGCAAGTGCAGCAACTCGAGAAGCGCCTCGGCGTGAAACTGTTCGACCGCACCACGCGATCGGTCCGGCTCACCGCGGCGGGGGAGCGCTTCCTGCAGCCGTGCAAGGACGCGCTCGCCGGAATCGACCGCGCCGTCGATGCCGCGGTGATCGCGGATCCGGCGGTCGAGGGTCGCGTCCGGGTCGGGTTCAGCGGCGCCTACGGGCAGACCGAATTGTCTTCTCTGGCACGGTCGGTGCGCCGTCGGTACCCGCTGATCGATCTCGTCCTCGAGGGGGCGACGGTCAGTGGGCAGATCCTCGACGAAATCTGGGAGGGGCAACTCGACCTCGGGATCGTCTCGGACGCGGTGTCCCACCCCCATGTGCTCACGCGGCAGATCTCGGTGGAGTACCTCAGTGCGCTGCTCCCGAGCGATCACCCACTCGCCGCACGGGAGTCGATCGACCTCGCCGAACTGCGCGACGAAACGTTCGTCGCGAATCCCGCCGCCACCGGATCCACGCTCCGCCGCGATCTGCTCGCCGCGTGCCGGGATGTCGGGTTCACGCCGAACATCGTGCAGGAGACCACCGACGGCATCGTGCTGACCGCCCTCGTCGCGGCCGGGGTCGGTGTGGCGCTCGTGCCGGGTGACGTCCAGACGTATCCCAATCGGGTGGTGCTCGTTCCCCTCGACGCCGGCCGATACGAAGTCCGGGCCGCGCTGGCCTGGTCGGACCGTCCCGTATCGCCCGTCGTGCAGACGGTTCTCGACCTCGCCGCCGACGTGCTGCCGTCGTCGGACGCCGCCCCCGACGAGCAATAACGATCGCTTATCAATCGGTGCCGATACTGCTCTTGGACGGTGATCGGTTTCTTTGGCAGAGTCTCCCTCGGCGGCAGCGGATGTGACCTGGACAACTCCGATCCCCGGTGCCGCACCCGCCTCGAGGCCTCTCCGAACTCCCGGATGCCCTTCACATTCAGGTAGGAACCACATGACTTCCACATTCGACGGCCGCGACGTACGCGCCGACACGAGCGTCCGGTCACCCCACGCGCGCCGGGCAGCCCTGGCCTCCTTCGTGGGCAGCACACTCGAGTACTACGACTTCTTCATCTACGCCTCCTTCTCCGCGCTGGCGTTCAACACCCTGTTCTTCCCGGATCTCGGTTCATTCTGGGGGACCATCGTGTCGATGGCGACCATCGGGATCGGGTACGTCGTCCGGCCTCTCGCAGCCCTCGTCTTCGGCCACTTCGGGGACACCCTCGGCCGTAAGCGGATGCTGGTGGTGACGCTCGTGATGATGGGCGTGGCCACGTCGCTCATCGGCTGCCTGCCGACGTACGGAGCGATCGGCGTCGCGGCGCCGATCCTGCTGGTGCTGCTCCGGGCCGTCCAGGGTGCGTCGGCGGCGGGCGAGTCGGCGGGAGCCGCGTCCTTGGCGCTCGAACACGCACCCGCCGATCGCCGGGCGCTTGCGGCGAGCTGGGTGAACACCGGTGCCGCCGCGGGAATGCTGCTGGCATCGCTGGTCGTCCTCGTGTTCTCCGGACTGCCCGAGGACGCCTTCCTCAGCTGGGGATGGCGTATCCCGTTCCTGCTCAGCATGTTCGTCGCACTCGCCGGGCTCGTCATCCGCCGGATGCTGCCCGAGAGCGAGGTGTTCGAGGAGGCCGTGTCGACCGACGAACCCAAGGAAATGCCGGCGAAGGTGATCTTCCGCGACCACTGGCCGAGCGTGCTGCGGGTCGTGGGTTGCGGCCTGTTCGCGGTGGTCTCCACCATCTTCAGCGCCTTCGCCCTGTCGTGGGGCACCCACGAGGCCGGTGTGTCCCGGACCGTCATGGTCGGCGCGACCGTGCTCACCGCCGCACTCGCGCTCGTGGCCCAGCCCGCCGCGGGGATCCTCGCCGACCGGATCGGACGCAAGCCGATCTTCATCACCGGCAATCTCGTCTGCGCCGTCGCCATCTCCGGATTCTTCTGGGCGGTCAGCCAGCGTTCGACGGCCCTGATCCTGATCACCGCATGCGTCGTGATGGTGGCCGGCTACTCGCTCATCAACGCCGTCGGTCCCGCCCTGTACGCCGAGATGTTCGAGACGCGCATCCGGTATTCGGGCATGGCGATCTCCGGGCAGCTGGCGTTGGTGGCCACCGGATTCGCCCCCACCATCGCCGCGGCACTCGTCCGGCCCGGACCGAACGGCTGGATTCCGGTGGCCGTGTTCACCGCGTGCTGCTGCCTGGTCAGCGCGCTCACCACGCTCACGGTCCGGGAAACCTACCGGACCAGCACCACCGACCTCGGCAAATGACCGCACTCCCGTCGAAAGTGACCGAACCTGTGAAACACGATGTACTGATCGAGAACGACGTCGAGGCGACGATGCGGGACGGGGTGGTTCTGCGCTCGACCGTGTACCGCCCGAACGGATCCGGACGCTTCCCGGTTCTGCTCACCCGCACCCCGTACGGCCGCGACCTGTCCGTGAACTCGGGCTACCTCAACCCCGCTACCGTCGCGGCCACCGGATTCGTCGTCATCATGCAGGACGTCCGCGGCAGATTCGGCTCGGACGGCGAGTTCGTGCCGTCCGAGAACGAAGGTCCGGACGGTTACGACACGGTGCAGTGGGCCGCCGAACTGCCGTATTCGACCGGCGCCGTGGGCATGTGGGGGCGGTCGTACTTCGCCGAAACCCAGTGGCGTGCAGCCCAGGAGAAGCCGCCGGCCCTGCGCGGCATCGCCCCGGGCATCTCCGCAGGCGGCAACGCGCGGTCCGGTGGACTCGTGCGCGGCGGCGCGGTGGAATTCGGTGCCCGGCTCGGGTGGGGGCACTACTCGGCCGGACCGGCCGAGATCGCGAAACTGTCCCGGACCGATCCCGTCCGCGCGGAACGTGAGTGGGCGTCGTGGGCGCGGATCGACCGGGCGATGTCCGAGGACACGTTCTTGGACATCCTGCCCGTCCGCGACATGGCCGTGGACGCCCCGGCGTTCTTCGCGTCGCCGATCGTCGAATCGCTGGGATTCCCGATCGATCACCCCACCCGCGACCTGTGGGACAGCGCGAGCGACCGGGCCGTCGACCTCCCCTCGCTGCACATCGGGGGGTGGTACGACATCTTCGTGAACAGCACCCTCGACCAGTACTTCGGCCAACTGGCGCACAGTGATTCCGGTGCGGCCCCCGCGCCGTACCTGATCGTGGGCCCGTGGAGTCACACCAACTTCTCCGGGCTCGGTGGCTCGGTGGTGTTCGGCAGTCCCGCGAACCAGGCGGTGCTCGACTCGGGGCAGGACCTGTCGTCGGTTCACGCGCAGTGGTACGCGTCGGTGCTCGGCGACGAGGAACCCGCCATGCCCCGGGTCCGGATCTTCGTGATGGGCGAGAACCGGTGGCGGACGTACGACCGCTTCCCGGAACCCGCGCGCACCGCCGAATTCTTCCTGGCTCCCGGCGGAACCCTCGTCGCGGAAGCGGAGCGGACCGACGGGTGCGTCGACTACGACTACGACCCGGCGGATCCGGTGCCGACGGTCGGTGGGGCGACGATGATGCCGGGAACGTTCGCGGCCGGCGCACTGGAACAGAGCCGCGTCGAATCCCGCGACGACGTCCTCGTGTTCACCGGTGAGGCACTCACCGAGCCGTTGACGGTGATCGGCCGGGTGTCCGCGACACTGTTCGCGTCATCCAGTGCGGTCGACACCGATTTCGTCGTGCGACTGTGCCGGGTGACCGCGGACGGCACGTCGATCACGCTCACCGACGGCATGGTGCGGGCCCGCTACCGCGACTCCTACCGGACGCCCGGGACGTACACGTCCGCCGAACCGAGCCCGCTCGTGCCCGGGGAGGTGTACGAGTACGCGATCGACCTGTGGTCCACGGCCGTCACCTTCCAGCCCGGCGAGCGGATCCGGGTCCACGTGACGTCCAGCAACCATCCCCGCTGGGACCGCAACCTGAACACCGGCGAATCTGCCTACGAATCCTCGGAATTCGTGGTCGCCCACCAGACCGTGCACACGGGGGAGCGTTACCCCAGCCGCGTGTCGCTCTCCGTGGTGCGCTGACGCGCCCGTGAGTACTTATTAACCGCGGGTGGTTAACAAGTACTCACAGGGGGCGAGGGTCGTACTGGATATAGCGGCGCACCTCGCGCGCCCGCTCCGCTCCGGCGAAGCGGGCGACGAGGTGCAGTGCCATGTCGATACCCGCGGAGACACCGGCCGACGTGATCACGTCGCCGTCGTCGACGAATCGATCGTCCGGGCGCACGTCGATGGTCGGATCGATCTCCGCCAGCAACGCCAACGACGCCCAATGCGTCGTAGCCGGCCTGTCTTTCAGCAGGCCGGCTTTCGCGTAGACCAGGGAACCCGTGCACACGCTGGTCATCAACGGAACGACGGCGCGCTGGCGGCGCACCCAGTCGAGATGGGCGTCGTCGAGCAGTTGTGGCCGCGTGCCCTGACCGCCGGGATGGAGCAGCACGTCGAGGGGCGGCGCGTCGGCGTGGGAATGATGAGCGCCCAGGGCGAGGCCCTTGGCGCACTGCACACTCCCGCCCGACGCGGAGAGGCAGGACACGGTGTATCCGTCGTCCGGGTACATGCGCGTCCACGCGGACAGCACCTCCCACGGCCCGACGGCGTCCAACTCCTCGACGCCGTCGAACAACACGATCCCGATGTGCTTCATTCCATAATGCAAGCACGCTCGTGAGTACTTGTTAACCGCCCGCGGTTAAGAAGTACTCACAGGCTGCGAAGCGGCAAGCTTGCGCAGGTCAGGTTTGCGGATCTTGCCGGTGGCGGTGCGGGGGAGTGCCTCCGCGATCTGGATGAACGTGGGAATCTTGAAGCCCGCGAGCTTTTCTCGCAGCCGGACGCGCACCGTCTCCTCGTCGAGGGTCGTGCCGTCGGCGGCGACGACGAAGGCCATACCGGTCTCACCCCACTTCTCGTGGGGGACGCCGATCACCGCCGCCTCCCGGATGCCCTCCAGTCTCAGCAGTGCCGCCTCGACCTCGGCGGGGTAGACGTTCTCGCCGCCCGAGATGTACATGTCCTTGTAGCGGTCGCAGATGAAGAGGAAACCTTCGTCGTCGAAGTAGCCGGCGTCGCCGGTGTGCAGCCAGCCGTCGACGATCGTGCGGGCGGTCGCCTCGGGCTGATTCAGGTAGCCGAGCATCACGTTCGGGCCCTTGGCGACGATCTCGCCGATCTCGTGCGGTTCGGCGCTCGACCCGTCCGGACGCACGACGTCGACGTCGGTGAAGAACGTCCGTTTGCCGGCGGACCCGATCTTGGTGCGCACGTCCGCGCTCGACAGCATGGTCACCGACGGCGCGGTCTCCGTCAGGCCGTACGCCTGCGTGATCGCGACGTCCCGGTCCTGCCACGGGGAGATCAACGCTTCGGGTAGCGGAGCCCCGGCGACGCAGATGGCCCGCAGACTGGACACGTCGGCGTCCGCGAACCGGGGGTGGTGCCAGAGTTCCTGGATCATCGTGGGGACCGCGAAGAACGTGGTGATGCGTTCCTTCTCGATCGTGTCGAGGACGACGCCGGCATCGAACTTGCGCAGCAGCACCACGGTGCCGCCGTTGAGCAGTGTCGGTGTGACGGCGCCGCCGATCCCGCCGATGTGGAACAGCGGCGCCACCGACAGCGTGCGTTCCTTCGACGTCATGTCCTGGGCGAGAAGCTGGTTCAGCGCGTTCCACAGCATGTTGCCGTGGCTGAGCATGACACCCTTCGGTGCTCCGGTGGTGCCCGACGAGTACATCAGCACGGACAGGTCGTCGAGGCCCACCTGCTCGTCGATGCGGGTGTCCGGCTGCCCGGCGCGCACGCCCTCGTACGTGTGGGTGGACCACGAGTTGCCCAGGCCGATCCAGGTGGTGACCGGGGTGTCCGACTTCGCCAGCTTCTGCGCGACGTCGGCCTGCTGATCGCCGAATATCACTGTGGTGCAGCGTGAATCGACGAGCACGTAGCGAGCTTCCTCGGCGGTGAGGCGTGCGTTGAGCGGGAGATACGTGGCACCGAGCAGCCCGGCCGCGAACATCACCTCGAGCGCCGCGGGGTCGTTGAAACCGAAGAAGCCGACGCAGTCACCCTTCTCGACGCCGAGGGCGCGCAGGCCGTGGGCGAGTCGGCGGGTCCGCAGGGCCATCTCCTCGTACGTGACGGCCCGTCCGTCGAAGACGAGCGCCTCGTTCTTCGGCGTCATGGTGATGCGGCGCTCGAGCCACGAGCCGATGCCTTCGTTGTCCATGGTGACTCCTCGTTCTCTTCGAAGCTACTCTCGAGCTTGTGGCGGGATGGGTGCGTCAGGCCGACGGGGTCTCGGCGCTCAGGTCGTTGTCCTTGCTCTCCTTCGTCGCGACGAGGAAGACGGCGCTGACCACGCACAGTGCGATGATGAACAACCCGACCGGGAGGATCGACTTGCCGGACGAGGCGAACAGCGACGCCAGGATGACGGGGGTGAATCCCGCGCCGATGAGGGTGGCCAGCTGGTATCCGAGCGACGCTCCGGTGTAGCGCGCCCGGGTGCCGAACTGCTCGGAGATGAACGCGGCCATCGGACCGTAGGTGGCCGAGTGGCAGAGGGTGTAGCCGACGAAGGCGAGCGCGACGAACGGGAACTGTCCCGTGCTGAGCAGCAGGAACAGTGGGTAGACGCTGAGGATCATCGCGCCGAGTCCCGCGAGCATGACCGGGCGGCGGCCGATCCGGTCGGACAGTCGCGCAGATCCGAGGACCAGGAAGATCGCACAGAACTGGCAGAAGGAGAACGCCAGCAGCGCGTCGGACCGCGGGGCGCCGCTCGACACGGCGTAGGTGATGGCGAACGTGGTGAATGCAGTCTGCATTCCGAAGCTCGCGATGCAGCTCATCGACGCCACGACGACCGCGCGGGGCCGCTTCAGGATGGTGACGATGGGTGGGGTGGTCTCCTTCTTCGCGGATTCCTTCAGTGCCGCCGTGAACAGCGGGCTCTCCGACACCTTGGACCGGATGAACAGGCCGAGAGCCAGCATGAATGCCGAGATCAGGAACGGGATGCGCCAGCCCCACGTCAGGAACTGCTCGTCGGGGAGAAGCGACACGGCCGCCAGCGCGAGCGTGCCGAGCAGCGCGCCGGTGGGGGCGCCCGCGTTGGTGAACGCCGCTGCGAATCCGCGCTTGCCGGATTCGGCGTGCTCGAGCGACATCAGCGCTGCGCCACCCCATTCGCCGCCGACGGCGAGTCCCTGGCAGACGCGGAGCAGTACGAGGATCACCGCGGCCCAAGACCCGATCATCTCCGGCGGCGGAATGAGCCCGATCGCGAACGACGCGATGCCCATGACGGTCATCGAGATCAGCAGCATGGCCTTGCGGCCGACGGTGTCCCCGAAGTGACCGAAGACGATTCCGCCCAGGGGGCGCGCGACGTAGCCGGCGGCGAACGTTCCCATCGATGCGATGCTCGCGGCCAGAGGGTCCAGATCGGCGAAGAACACCGGACCGAAGACGAGGGACGCTGCGGTGGCGTAGAGCAGGAAGTCGTAAAACTCGATGGTGCTGCCCAGGTAGCTCGACAGGATCACCCTGCGAACTTCCTTCTTGCGTTGGGTGGCCGACATGGTGCCGGCGGTGGCGGTGACCGTCATCGATACTCCTTGGCCGAGCGTGGGACAACAGAGCGGATCGCGCGTGTAGCGCGGATCACAATTAAACATTAATCATTGAAGTTGTCAATGGAAGAGATCGCCAACGCTTCGGCTGAATCGGACCCGTCAGGCACGCGTGAGCTTGCGCCCGATGATTTCCTTCATGATCTCGGTGGTGCCGGCGTAGATCGGCCCGCCGCGGCAGTCGAGGTAGTCCTGGGCGACGTCGTACTCGCGCATGTATCCGTAGCCGCCGTGCAGTTGAACCGCGCGCTGGACGACCCGCTGCTGCAGCTCGGTGATCCACCATTTGGCCATCGCCGCGGTCACCTCGTCGAGGGTGCCGTGTGCGGCGTCGAGGATGCAGCGGTCGGTGAAGCACTGCGCGATCTCGATCTCGGTGGCGAGTTCCGCGAGGTAGAAGCGGTTGGCCTGGAAGTCGGCCACCCTCTGGCCGAACGCGGTCCGATCGCAGCTGTACGTCAGGGCCTGGTCGAACGTGCGTCGCATCGACGCCATGGACGTGACGGCCACGCTGAGGCGCTCCTGGGGCAGATTGTCTCCCAGGTAGCCGAAGCCGTCGTTCAGTTCACCCAGGACGTTCTCGCGGGGGATGCGGACGTCGTCGAATACGAGCTCGGCGGTGTCCTGGGCGGTCAGGCCGACCTTGTGCAGCGGCCCGTTGCGGGTGAAGCCGGCCGTCCCGTCCTCGACCACCAGCAGGCTCACGCCCTTCTTGCCCGCTGCCGGATCCGTCTTGGCTACGACTATCACGAAGTCGGCGAGCATTCCGTTGCTGATGAAGATCTTGGTGCCGTTGAGGACCAGATCGTTCCCGTCGGGGAGGGCGGTCGTGGAGATCGCGGCCAGGTCGCTGCCCGCACCGGGCTCCGTCATGGCGATGGCACCGATCTTCTCGCCGGTGCACAAGGGCGTCAGGAACCGATGCTTCTGCTCCTCGTTCGCCAGCGAGACGAGGTAAGGGGTGACGAGGTCGTTGATGCCCGCCAGGCCCATCACCACGGCAGGGGCCCCGACGCGGCAGAGTTCTTCGATGACGATGGCGTTGAAACGGAAGTCGTCGATTCCGCCGCCGGCGAATCGCTCCTCGACATTGATCCCGAGGAGCCCGAGCTTGCCGGCCTGGCGGAAGACGTCCCGGTCGACCTGTCCCGCGTCGGCCCAGTCGCGAAGATGCGGGGCGACGTCACGTTCGGCGAACCGGCGCACCGTTTCCCGAAACGCATCGTGATCGGCGTCGAAAATGGTCCGTTCCAGTGCAACCGAAGACATGCGAGGTTCCTTTCGACGGCACGCGTGCGGCGCACGCATGCATACTCGAAAGGAACCTAACTATCAATCATTGATAATGTCAATGATTGATTATGTCGAACGGATGAGCGCCGACGTCAATACCAGTACTTCCGCCCGCCGACCGCGCGGCCCGTCGTGCCCAGCAGTAGCAGCACGAGGCCGATGACGAGAAGGATGATTCCAATCGTCGTGAGGATGGAAATCCCCGCGACGAGGCCGATGACGAGCAGGATGATCCCGAGAACGATCACGGTCTTCCCTCTTTCGGTTGACGGTCTGGAACTACTGACTCGGTTGCGGCACTTCACAATCGATCTTCGGGTTCACACCCGCGTAGTTGAGTGGTCCGGCGATCACGGTGACCGCGATCGTTCCGGCGCTGGCGCAATCGGCCGTCGTGTCCTTGAAGTAACCGCGCTGCCACACGGCAACGGCGCCGATGATCAGCCAAATGATCACGATGAGCGTCACGAGCCGTCCGATACGCATTTCCGACCTCCCGTGTGGGCACCGGCGCAAGGCCGATGCACGTGTCGTACTCGAACGCTATGTCCTCGAACGCTATGTCGACGACGTGTCGGTCGGCTTCGCGTGTGCTCCATGGGTATTCGTGGAGTCCGTGCCGGTGGGCCGACCGTTGGCAGGCTTTGCACCCGTGGTTCGGGCATCGGTGGCGCGAGCGTTCGTCGGCCCCGTTCCAGTGGTCCGAGCGTCGGTGGCTCTGGCGTCGTTCGGCGGAGTGTCCGTCGTCTTGACGTCGGGATCGAGCTCGTCGGCCCGCTGCCACTCGTGCTTCAGGTCGTCCCGAGACGTGGTCGCCGTGTTCTGGTGCGTTTGCGCGTCGACCTGCAGTCTCTTGGCCTCGGCCGCCTTGGCCTCTGCTTCCGCTTGAGCCCTTCTGGCGTCGGCCGCAGTCTCCTCCGCGATCGCCTCACGCTTCTCGACGACGGATGTCTGCTCCTGTGCCCTCGCGCGGATGCTGTCGGCCTCCTGGTGGCGGCGCTCGTTGCGCTTGCGTGATGCCGCAACGAGCAGCGCGATGACGGCGAGCACGACGACGATCGCGACGATGATCCAGATGATGGTCATGGTGTCCATTGGCTACTCCCAGCAGTCGTGTTGTTAAGGTACCCCGCACCGAAACCCGGCAAACAGACCGAGAGCCAATCGCAATCAACCGTCGGATTTCGGCACGACAGAGGGTGCGGGCGAATGAGGACATGGGGGCCGGCTACCTCCCAGACCGCAGCCTGTCTCTCGACCCCCGCGTCTCACCGATCGAGGGCGACCTGACGGCAGTGGCACCCGCCATCGTGTGCGGGGCCGATGTGATCCCCTCCGAGATCACGCCCCCGCGTACGCCGCTGTGCTGGAGGCCGCCGGCGTGCCGGTTCGACTCCGGATCTCCCCGGGCATGCTGCACGGGTACTGGAGCACGGGCGTCGTGCCACGCGCCAACGAACTCGCGGACCAGCCGTGCGAAGAACTGGCGGAGTTGCACGCGCCGGAGCAGGCCGACATTCCACTACCGTGAACCGCATGAGCGAGTTGCTGGAACGTGACGGTGTGCGCGGACATCTCCATCACCCCGAGGGTGACGGGGTGGCGGGGCTGGTCCTGACGCATGGAGCGGGAAGTGACTGCGACACAAAGCTGTTGCGCGCCGTGACCGACGGGTTCGTGGAGCGGGGGGTCGTCGTGCTGCGGTTCGATCTCCCGTTCCGTCAGCGCCGCGCGTCGGGTCCGCCGCATCCGTCGAAGGCGGCGGAGGACCGGGACGGCATCGCGGCCGCGGTGGCCGTGATGCGGGAGCTGGTGACGGCGCCGGTGTGGGCCGGCGGGCACTCGTACGGCGGGCGGCAGGCGTCCATGTTCGCTTCGGAGCGACCGGGTCTCGTCGACGCCCTGTTGTTGCTGTCGTACCCGCTGCATCCGCCGGCCAAGCCGGAGAAGCTCCGCACCGAGCACCTGCCCGGTCTCCGCACCCCGTCCGTGGTGGTGCACGGTTCGAAGGACCCGTTCGCGAGCACCGACGAGATGCGGTCGGCGGTCGAACTGATCCCCGCACCGACGACGCTCGTCGAACTCGAGGGAGCCCGCCACGATCTGGCCCCGGACCGGTTCCCGGTGGTCGAACGCGCGGTCACAGCCATGCTCGACCTTCTGTAGGGCGGTCGGGGACGGCCACACGTGGTCGGTATGTTCGGTGAATGAGCAACGTGCAGACGGACGCGCCCCGCTGGTTCACCACGGCGTTGGCGTCGCCGGTCGACACCGGCCGGGTCGACGTCGCCGGTGCACAGGTTCACTACCGTGCGTGGGGGCCGTCGGGATCACCGGGAATCGTGCTCGTTCACGGCGGCGCCGCCCACAGCCGGTGGTGGGACCATGTGGCACCCATGCTGGCCACGGACCGTCGCGTCGTCGCCCTCGACCTCACCGGGCACGGCGACAGCGACCGGCGCGCGGAGTACGGCCTGGAGCAGTGGGCGGAAGAAGCCCTGGCGGTGGCGAAGCCGGCGGGTATCTCGGGGGCGCCGGTGTTCGTCGGGCACAGCATGGGCGGCATGGTGTCCTACGTGGCCGCGCAGCTGTTCGGCGAGGATCTGGCGGGTGTCGCGCTGATCGATTCGCCCGTCCTCGCCCGCACACCGGAGGAGGAAGAAGCGCGGAAGCAGCGTGCCTTCGGTCCGAAGAAGGTCTACCCGTCCAGGGCCGAGGCGCTCGAGCGGTTCCGGTTCGTCCCGCCGCAGGACACCGCGGTGCCCGCGGTCCTGCGGCACGTCGCCGAGAACTCGATGGAGGAGGTGGACGGCGGCTGGGCGTGGAAGTTCGACTCCGCGTTCTTCGCGCGTCACGGCAGCGATCACCTGGGCGGATCCGACCCACGCTGCCGGATCGCCTACTTCCGCGCCGAGAACGGCATCGTCACCGACACCATGATGGACGGCATGCGCCGCCGGTTCGGGCCCACTGCGGTGGTGGTCGAGATCCCCGACGCCGGACACCACGTGATGATCGACCAGCCGCTCGCGCTGGTCGTGGGTATCCGGACGGTGCTCGCGTCGTGGGACGTCGAAGATTCAGTGGCCGGGATGCCGGGCTGACTCAGTCGCCGGATCGGACGGCGGCGACGAACTGCTCGATCAGCGCCGCATCCTTCACACCACGCGAGGATTCGACACCGCTCGACACGTCGACACCCCACGCGCCGGTCGCGTCGACGGCAGCCCGCACGTTGCCCGGATGAAGTCCGCCGGCCAGGATCCACTCGCCGTCGGGTCGGCTCTGGTTCGCCCAGTCCCAGGGCACGCCTGCCCCGGCGGTCGCTCCGTCGACCAGGATGCGGTCGGCGCCGAAATCGCCCGACGTGTCACCGGCGACCACGGCACGGATCACGCCGAGCCCCGCCTCCCGCAACCGGGCCACGTCGTCGGCGGACTTCAGGTCGTGCATCTGAACGGTTCCGAGACCTGCGGTGGCGGCGACCTCGATCACCTCCGACACGGGACTCCCCTTGAACACGCCCACCGCGACGGTGTGACCGGTGACCCGGCGGACCAGCGGCGCGGCGTCCTCGGGGGAGATCCGGCGGACGCTGTCGGCGAACACGAACCCCACGGCGTCGACGCCGAGTCGCACGGCCAGATCGACGGAGGCCACGTCTCGCAGACCGCACACCTTGATGAATGTCACCCGCGCAATTTTACCGGTCGTTCCGAGTCGCCGACGTAGTGCGGGTTCGCGCTCTAGGCTTCGTGACGTGGAATGGCTCAGCGACCTCAGCGTGATCTCAGGGCCTCTGCCCTGGATCCTCACGGTGATCGGTGTGCTCGGCGGCGTGTGGCTGCTCGCCGCCCGCGCACCCTGGTACCCCAGGAAAGCGATTCCGATCTGCCTGGCCGTGTCGGTGGTGGTCACCGTCGTCCTGTACGTGATGGTCGAGAAGGTGCTCCGGCCGTTCCCAGATCCCATCGAGATTTCCATCTACGTGTGGATCGGTCTGGGGCTCTTCGCGATCGTCCTGCTCGTGCCGAGGATCCGCGCCGGCCGGACGGTGAAAGCCGCCGTCGTGTCGGTTCTCGCGGTATTCGCCGTCCTTCTCGCGTCCGCGACGCAGATCAACCTGGTGTTCGATGCCTATCCCACGGTGGGCACGGCATTCGGGGCGGAGCCGTTCGACCGGGTTCAGATGAACGACCTCGGCAGCACCACCGAGACCGTGGTGACGGGAACGCCTCTCGACGCGTCGTGGACCGCCCCGCCCGGAATGCCGAGCGAGGGGCGGGTCCTGACGGCGGGCGTTCCCGGGACGGCGTCGGGTTTCGCCGCCCGCGACGCCGAGATCTACCTCCCGCCCGCCTACTTCGCCAACCCACGCCCCCTGTTGCCGGTGCTCGTGATGCTGGCCGGTCAGCCCGGTTCGCCGGAGGACTGGTTCGCCGGAGGCAAGCTCGCCACCACGATGAACGAGTTCGCCGCGAAGCACGGGGGACTGGCCCCGATCGTGGTGGTGGCGGACGGCACCGGCTCGCAGATCGCGAACCCCCTGTGTGTCGATTCGAAGCTGGGCAACGTGGCCACGTATCTGGCGAAGGACGTTCCGTCCTGGGTGAAGTCGAACCTGCAGGTCAACCCGGACCCCAAGGCGTGGGCGATCGGCGGCCTCTCCTACGGCGGCACCTGTTCGCTCCAGATGGCCACCAACTATCCCGACGTGTACCCGACGTTCCTCGACATCTCGGGTCAGGAAGAACCCACGCTCGGCGATCACCAGCGCACCCTCGACGACGGATTCGGCGGTGACGAGGCGGCGTTCAAGCGGGTCAACCCGCTCGATCTGATGGCGTCGAAGCAGTACCCGGATTCGGCCGGGGTCTTCGTGATCGGCAGTGACGACGACGCATACAAGCCGGGTGCCCAGAAGGTCTATCAGGCCGCGAAGGACGCGGGCATGGACGTGCAGTACGTGGAAGTGCCGGGCGGGCACAGCTTCGCGGTGTGGTCTGCGGGACTGGAGAAGGAATTGCCTTGGCTGGCACAGCGGTTGGGGCTGATCGGCTCGTAGGTACTCGTCACGGCGGAGAGGGATGGCATGACGGCGGCAGCGCGGGTACTGCGGGTGGGTTCGGCGTTGCCCGACCCGCCGTTCGAATTCCGGGACGGTGGGGCTCCGGCGGGTTTCGATGTCGAGTTCACGCGGGCGGTCGCGCAGGTGCTCGGCGTCGAATGGTCGCTCGTCCCGTACCGGGGCACCGACTTCAACGGCATTTTCGACGCGCTGACGGACGGTGAATTCGACTGCATCGCCTCGGGAACCACCGTGACGCCGGAGCGGCGGGGGCGCGCGGATTTCTGCGCTCCGTACCTCGTGTCGGGTCAGTCCCTCGCCGTCGACACGTCGCGGCATCCCGGAGTGCGCGGGGTGGACGATCTGGGTGGTCTGACCGTCGGTGTCCAGCACGGCAACACCAGTCAGCCGATCGTGGAGAGGCTGGTCGCGGAGGGCCGCGCGGGTGCGATCCGGGTGTACGCCTACGACCGGATCGGCCAAGCCCTCGACGACCTGTCCTCGGGCGGGTGCGATGCCGTCATGAAACTCGCGCCGGTCCTCACCTGGCTCGTCCGGGACCGCCCGCACGTGGAAGTGGTCGAACGGGGAATCTCCCGCGAGGAGATCGCCGTCGCCGTCCGCACGGGTGATCACGCGCTGCGCGAAGGCATCGAGTCGGCGCAGCGCACCCTGGCCGCGGACGGCACCCTCGACCGGCTGAGGTCGAAGTGGCTCGGGATCGGTGAAACGAAAGGTGGCTCGGCATGATTCGATGTGTGCGGCTGTGGACCGGGGCGGACGATGCATCCCACGTCGAGTTGGGTTTCCTCGCCATGGACCCGGGGCGGAACGGCGATCTCTGCACCGCGGGTGTGGACGTGACCCACGTCAGCTTCGAGGAGACGACTTCGGGCGGATCCTTCGACTGGCACACCGCGCCGGTGCGGCAACTCGTGCTGACCCTCAGCGGCACCCTCGACTTCCGGACCCGCAACGGTGAGCAGTTCCGCCTCCGTGAGGGCGACGTCCTGCTGGCCGAGGACACCGCCGGGAGCGGGCACGAGTGGACGCTCGTCGGGACGGACCCGTGGCGTCGCGCGTACGTGGTGCTGGCCGAAGGGGCTCCGGTGCCGTTCCGAACGGGTGCGCCGTCCGGCACACCTGTCCAAGAATAGGAACGTGTTCTATATTTGCGGCAACCGTTTGTCTCTCAGTGACTGGAGTGCCCGGCATGTATGAGTGGTCAGATACCGACCTGATGTTCCGCGACGCGATCCGCGGCTTCATCGACAAGGAGATTCGACCGCACGTCGACAAGTTGGAGACCGGCGAGCTGCCTCCGTTCGACATCATCCGCAAACTCTTCGCCACCTTCGGCCTGGACGAGATGGCTCGTGACGCGCTGACGAAGTCGCTGGACCGCGAGCGAAGTCGGGACGCCGCGTCCGGCGCGAAGGAGGAGAAGTCCGGCGGCCTCGGCGGTGCGGGCAGCATGGGCGTCATCATGAACGCCGAACTGGCCGGCGTCAGCCTCGGACTCGTCGCCTCGCTCGGGGTCAGCCTCGGGCTGGCGGCGGGCACCATCCGCAGTCGCGGGACGCTGGCGCAGAAGGAGCGCTGGCTACCCGGACTGGTCACGTTCGAGAAGGTCGGAGCCTGGGCCATCACCGAGCCCGACTCCGGCTCGGACGCGTTCGGCGGCATGAAGTCGTACGTGCGCCGCGACGGCGACGACTACATCCTCAACGGGCAGAAGACGTTCATCACCAACGGCCCCTACGCCGACGTCATCATCGTCTACGCGAAGCTCGACGAGGGAGACTCGTCCGTCGACCGCCGGGACCGGAAGGTTCTCGCGTTCGTCCTCGACGCGGGCATGGAGGGGCTCACCCAGGGTGCGCCGTTCAAGAAGATGGGCATGAACTCCTCACCCACCGGGGAACTGTTCTTCGACAACGTGCGCCTCACCCGCGACCGTCTGCTCGGCGAGACCGAGGACGGCGGCAAGTCCGACGGCAAGTCGAGCGCGAAGGAGAGTTTCGCGGCCGAACGGATCGGCATCGCGTCGCTGTCGCTGGGCATCATCAACGAGTGTCACCGGCTGTGCGTCGACTACGCCAAGTCCCGAAAGTTGTGGGGTAAGGAGATCGCCCAGTTCCAGCTCATCCAGCTCAAGCTCGCGGAGATGGAAATCGCCCGCATCAACGTGCAGAACATGGTCTTCAACGCCATCGAGCGCACCGCGGCGGGCGATCAGGTGAGCCTCGCGGAGGCGTCGGCGATGAAGCTCTACTCCTCGCGGGCGGCTACGGAGGTGGCGATGGAGGCGGTGCAGTTGTTCGGCGGCAACGGCTACATGGCCGAGTACCGGGTCGAGCAACTCGCGCGCGACGCGAAGTCGCTGATGATCTACGCAGGCAGCAACGAGATCCAGGTGACGCACATCGCGAAGGGTCTGCTGGCGATGTGATGACGTGCCCTCGGGAACAAATGTCGTACGGTGTACGTTAGTGGGGTGTCGTCAACGAAAGGACACCACCGTGAAGGTCACCGCGAGCGCACTGTCGCTGAACGTCGCAGACCCCAGTGCGTCGGCCGAGTTCGCCAAGTCCCACCTGGGCTTCGTCGAGGAGATGGCCGCAGAGGGCTTCGTGTCACTGAAGCGCGCGGACGTCGGCTTCAATCTGGTCTTCCTGAAGACCGGACTGGAGACGTTCAAGCCAGCGCGGATCGCCGGTGACGCCGGCCAGGGGTTGCTGATCGCGCTCGTCGTCGACGGTATCGACGGTGAATACGAGCGACTGCAGGCGGAGGGCGTCCCGATCGTGACGCCCATCGAAACCGAGCCCTGGGGCGAACGCTACTTCCAGATGAGCGACCCCAACGGGGTGATCATCCAGCTGGTCGAATGGATGTAGGGGTCACACCGAGGCGAGGAACGGCTCGACGGCCGCGAGCACCTCGGTGCTCGCGGCCACCGTCGTCGAGTGGTCGAACCCGGGCAGGACCGTCAGCGACGCACCGGGAATCAGTGCCGCCACCCGCTGGGTGTCGCCGATCCGCTCGGAGTCGTTCGAACCGACGAACAGCAGGGTGGGGACGGCGATCCCGCGCAGGACGTCGTCGTCCACACCCGGCTCCACACCGGAACGCCGCATGTACGCGGCGAGTGCCTTCGCGTCGTTCGCTATGAACGCCGCCCGGGTGCCGGCGTCGATCGGCCACGCGCGCCGGGCATTCCACTGCCCCAGGAACGCGTCCATGCCGTCCCGCTCGAGGACGTCGATGCAGCCCGGGAAGAACAGGCGGTCGAACGCGCCGGCCTGCGGTCGGCTGCTGCCGCCGCCGACGATCAGGCTCTCCAGTCGTTCGGGCGCCCCGACCGCCAACGCCAGCGCGACCCGGCCGCCGAGCGAGTACCCGAGAACATGTGCGCTGGGAAGGTCCAGGTGGTCGAGGACCGCCAGGACGTCGCCGCTGACCAGATCCATCGCGTACGCGTCCTCGTCGTGCGGCTTGTCGCTGCGCCCGTGGCCCCGCAGATCGACCAGGATCAGCCGGTACCGGTCACGCAGCGCGGCGACGTAGCCGAATCCGCGCCAGATCGCGTGGGAGAGCGCCGTGCCGTGAAGGAGAACGAGCGGCTCACCGTCGCCGACGGTCTTGTGCGCGATCCGGACACCGTCGACGGGATTGGTAGCGTGCTGCACCCGCCCAGTCTGCATCACTCAGAAGTCGCGGCCCTCCGACACCCACTGCAGATCCTCCGAACGCGCACCCTCCACATGCTCCCCGGCCGAGTTCAGCACCGCCAGCTGCGCCGCATCGAGTTCGATACCGAGAGCACCGGCGTTCTCCGTCACCCGTTCCGCACTGCGGGTTCCGGGGATGGGTACGACCGGAAGTCCGAACGCGCGGCCTTGCGCGTAGAGCCACGCCAGCGCAACCTGTGCGGGCGTGGCACCCAGGTCGCCTGCGACCGAATTCACCGCGTCCACCACGCCGAGATTCCGCTGCAGCGTGCCCGCCGCGAACCGGGGGAGGGTCCGGCGGAAGTCGTTGGGCGCCAAGGTGTCGACGCCGGTGACGGTCCCGGTGAGGAACCCCCGGCCGAGCGGCGAGTAGGGGACGAACCCGACACCCAGTGCGGCCGCCGCCGGCACGACCCGCGCCTCGACGTCGCGGCTCCAGATGCTCCACTCCGACTGGACTGCCGTGATGGGATGCACCGCGTGCGCGGACGCCAGCTCCCCGGCCGTCACCTCCGACAGTCCGAGGTGTCGCACCTTGCCCGCCGCCACCAGTTCGGCCATCGCACCGACGGTGTCCTCGATCGGAACCGACGGGTCGGGGCGGTGCAGGTAGTAGAGGTCGATCGTGCCGATGCCGAGTCGGCGCAGGCTGGCGTCCACCGCCTCGTGGACGTAGGCGCGGTCGCCGCGGGTCGAGGCGCCGCCCTCGCTCCGCTTCCTCGGATCCCCCACAATCCCGAACTTGGTTGCCAGCGTGACTTCCTCGCGCCGGTCCCTCAGTAACTGCGCGATCAACCGCTCGTTGTCGCCGGCCCCGTACACGTCGGCGGTGTCGAGGAAACTCACTCCGAGATCCACCGCGTGATGCAGTGTCGAGAGCGCCTTCCCCGGTTCCACCCCGCCGTAGACGGGTGTGAGAGCCATTCCTCCGAAACCCATGTCGGAGACGGTGAGCGCGTCACCCAGGGTTGTCGTACCGATGTCGGTCATGCTTCTCCTCGTCGTTGTCGGGCAGGGTCTTCGTCGGTCCCTGCGATGAGGGCACGGTAGTGATCCACCTTGGTGTCGAGTGCCGCCAGGGCGTCGTCGAGCCTCGCCTGCTGGGCGAGGATGCGTTCGCGATGCGCGAGCAGCAGCGCCAACCGCCGCTCGTGGGTCTCGGCGCCCCCGGTCAGCAGCACCGCGAAACGCTGCATGTCACTGGTCGGCATGCCCGTGGTCCGCAGTTTCACCAGCAGTTCGATGAGCCGCACGTCCCGCTCGCTGTAGCGGCGACGACGGTCCGAACCCCGCGCGATCCTGGGAATCATCCCCTCGCGCTCATACCAGCGAAGGGTGTCCTGCGTGAGGCCAGTGATGGCCGAGACCTCCGAGATGCTCGCGAACGCTCCGGGCGACTGCTCCAACTGGGTGGCCATGACTGAACAGTACGACCTGGAGTGCACTCCAACGCAAGACCCGGGGCGACTGCGTCCCGTCGATCTGTCCGCCCCGAGCGCACGTTTGACGGACACATTGTCGGTTGTCGGCGCCGGCCTGGGCGAACACAGTGCTTCTATGGCAATTACCGAGGGCACCACCAGCGATGCGACCGCTGCCGAACGCGAGTACGGCGACCGCGTCCTGGCCGTCGAACCGGGCGGAAACGAGTTCATTCCGCACGAGGTCCGCCACGGAACTCCACGCCAACTCTTCTGGACGTGGATGTCGCCGAACCTCGAGTTCGCCACGATCTTCATCGGCGTCCTGTCCGTGTCGGTGTTCGGGATGACGTTCTGGCAGGCGACGCTCGGGCTCGTCCTCGGGACGGGTCTCGGGGCTGCCGCGCATTACGTTCTGTCCGCGCGCGGTCCCCTGCACGGCGTTCCGCAGATGGTGCTCGGACGCCTCGGCTTCGGGTATTGGGGCAACGCCCTTCCGTCGGCGTTCATGTCGATCATGTGCGGCGTCGGCTGGTTCGCCACCAACAGCGTCAGCGGCGCGTTCGCACTCAACACGCTGACCGGTCTGGCGCCCCTGCCCTCACTGCTCGTGATCGTCGTCGTCCAGACCGTGTTCGCGTTCTTCGGGCACAACCTGGTCCAGGCGTTCGAGCGTTACGCGTTCCCTGTGCTGGCCGTGATCTTCGCGATCACCGCGGTGGTAATACTCGCGAAGTCGAACCCGGGCGCGCCCGCGGTCGAGGGTGGTGTCGGCGGAATGGGCGGGTTCCTCCTCACCGTCGGAACGGCGTTCGGCTACGCGGCCGGGTGGACGCCGTACGCCGCCGACTACACCCGGTATCTGCCGGCCACCGTGTCGAGGGTCCGCACCGGGCTGTTCGCCTCGGCCGGGCTGTTCGTCTCGTGTGTCGCACTGTCGGTCGTCGGCGCCGCCTCCGTGACGATCGGCGCACCGTCCTCCGACAACCCGACCGACGCGTTCACCGCGAATCTGCCCTCGGCACTGGCGAATCTGACGTTGCTCGCCATTGCACTCGGGGCGGTCGCCGCCAATGCCCTCAACGTGTATTCCGGGTCGATGGCCTTCGTGACCATCGGGCTGAGGTTGCCGCTGAAGACGCAGCGGGCGGTGGTCACCATGATGTTCGGAGTCGTCGGATTCCTCGTGGCGTGGTGGGCGCTCGCCGACGCCGCCGCGAGCTACGAGGCCTTCCTGCTCATCGTCGCCTACTGGATCGGACCGTGGCTGGGCATCATGTTCGCCGACCAGTATCTGCGCCGCGGACAGCGGATCGACAACCTCCTGTACAACCGCGAGTACAGCAACTGGGGTGGTCTGACCGCGTTCGTGATCGCCCTCGTCGGCTCTGTTCTGTTGTTCTCCAATCAGGAGAAGTTCGTCGGCTACGTGGTGCGCGCGGTACCCGAACTCGGCGACATCACGTTCTTCGTCGGCTTCGTGCTGGCCGGAGCGCTGTACCTCGCGATCAACGGTGCGAAGATCTCACGTGGCCAACCTGTTGGCGCACAGGGCAAGTAGCAGCGAACCGTACATCGACGGCGAACCCGGGTCGTATCCGAGGAGGGTCCGGATACGCTCGAGTCGCTGGTACAGCGATTGCCGGCCGAGATGCAGCGCCGACGCCGAACTGGTGGCGCTGCACCCGTGCCGAAGGTGCACCTCCAGGGTACGGACCAGGTCGCTCGAATGGGATCGATCCCACTCCACCAGCGGCGCAATGGTTGTCGCGACCATCCGCTCCCTGACGTCGGGAGGCAGCCGATCGAGCGCGAGTTCCGGGGCGAGTTCCCGCGTCGTCGTCACTACCTGGCCCGACAGCCACGACCGCCGGGCAGACATCGCGAGGCGCAGTCCCGAGCGGGCGGTGTGCAGCGCGGTGCCGACGTCTCCGGGAGCGAAGTCGCACGGATCGCCGACCACCACCGTCACCCCGTCGGTGATGTTGGACGCCAAAGATTCCTGAAAGCAGTCGACGGCAGTCCCCACCGGGTCGACCACGGGTGCGGGGACCGCGATCAGGCCGAACGTGCTCGCGTGCACCTCCGCACGCAGGCACGGCTGCCCGAGCAGTTTGGCGGCCGAATCCAGCAACCGGGTCGCGATGCGCGAACCCGGCGAATCGATGGCGACCGCGACCACCCGGTTGCCCGGCGCGGGATGGAACCCCGCCGCGGCGGACCGCACGGTGAGGTCGATCTGCCGAACGTCGTTGCGGTCCAGCAAATCCGACACCAGCGCGGCTGCGGCGCGCTGCGGACGTCCCGCGAGGCTGCCCGAGTAGGTGAGTGCAAGCCCGAGCGACGCCGTCGACCGTTCGAGTAGCGCACGCAACACGGGCGAGTTCATCGTGGAACCCGGCCCGGCCGTCAACGTCCCCCACGCGCCGTCCCGCGAATGGATGGTAGCCGTGACGGTTCCGGCGTCGGCTGCTGCCCAGGCCGCGCGGTCGTCGTCGACGCCGTGCGCCGCGACCAGCGCCCCGCTGCCGCTGGTGACGATCAGTGGGCAGCCGCTCGCCTCGCTGACGCGCTCGAGCAACCGGGCCACCCCGTTGCCTGCCATCAGTTCGGCCTCCAGGACGCGGGACAGTTCGTTCTGGGTCCGCAGGGCCGACACCTCCCGGGAGATGATCTCCGTATTGGCGTTCTGGCAGAGTTCGATGAACGGGACCACTGTCCGTAGCGCGATCAGCGGCAGGTCCAGGGCGGCCGCCTCCTCGATCATGTCGCCCGGAACGGCGTCGAACGTCCGGCCCAACTCGATCGCCACGGCCGCCACATTGCGTTCCCCGACCTCGCGGAGATAGTGCCTGCGGGTGCCGGGATCCACACCGGACAGACCCAGCCCGGTGGTCAGCAGCAACTCGTCCCCGGACAGCAGCGGGCTGATCTCGTAGATTTCACTGGAATGTACCCAGCGCACCGTGCGGCCGAGCTGCGACTTCCCGGCCAGAACCTGCGGGTTCGCGCTGAAGAACTGGTTCCGGAGCAACTCGCGCACGGTCAACGACATCGTCGAACCCTCCTCGGGAGGCGGACAGTCTGTACAGGTTAAGGCCCGTTCGTTACCACAGTGTGTCCGTTGTGGTCGCGCCGTCCGAGACGCAAGGTAGAGGCATGTCGATCTCTGTGAACTCTGCGCGGATGGCCCTCGACCCCGAGGAACTGCTGACCGTGGCGATCGCCGAAGCCGAACTCGGCAAACGCGAGGGCGGGATACCGATAGGGGCCGCGCTCTTCGCCGGCGACGGAACCCTGCTGGGCAGCGGCCGCAACCGACGGGTCCAGCACGCCGATCCGTCCGTCCACGGTGAGACGGACGCGTTCCGGGCCGCCGGGCGCCAGCGCGACTACCGCTCGACGATCATGGTGACGACCCTGTCACCGTGCTGGTACTGCAGCGGTCTGGTCCGGCAGTTCAACATCGGCGCGATCGTCGTGGGGGAGAGCGTCACGTTCACCGGCGGCCACGAATGGCTCCGCGAGAACGGCGTGGACGTGACCGTCCTGCGCGATCAACACTGCATCGACCTCATGACCGAATTCATCGAGAACCAGCCCGAACTCTGGAACGAAGACATTGGAGTAGCCGAATGACCCCGATCGCCACCGTCGACATCGCACTCTGGCGGGCGGGCGGACCCTCCGCCGCGGCCGTCGCCCGGGACGTCGACGAGGGACTGCAGCGCGCCGGTTTCCTCCTCGTCCGCGGCCACGGGGTGACGCGCGAACTGGCCGCGGACGTACGGACTGCCGCGCGCCGGTTCTTCGCACTTCCCGAAGAGGTGAAGGCGCGGTACTCGGCGATCGTGGGCGAACGCGGCTGGATCGGGCCCGGGATGGAGGCCAACGGCTATGCCGAGGGCACCGAGACGCCCCCGGACCTCAAGGAGACGTTCGCCGTCGGGGCCGAGACGTGCACCGGGGATCCCCTCGTCGACGACGTGTGGTTCAAGCCCAACGTGTGGCCCGCCGAAGTGGTGGAACTGCGCGCCCTTCTCACCACCTACACCGAGGCGATGCGCCGGCTCTCGGACGACCTCCTCGCCCTGTTCTCGGCGGCACTCGCGCTGCCCGTCAACCCCTTCGACGGGCTGGCGGACCGCCCGACGTGGACGTGCAACATCAACCACTACCCGCCGATGTCGTCGGTGGGGGAGCCTGAGCCGGGCCAGTTCCGCATCGGGCCGCACACCGACTTCGGCACCGTCACCGTCCTGGACCGGGAACCCGGCGCAGGCGGACTCCAGGTGTACACCGACGAAGGCGGCTGGGAGGACGCGCCCTACGACCCCGACGCTGTCACCGTCAACATCGGCGACCTCCTCGAGTACTGGAGCGGCAAGCGCTGGCCGTCGGGCCGGCACCGCGTGCTGCCGCCGCAGGCCGACGCCCCCGAAGAAGACCTGGTGTCGCTCATCTACTTCTACGAACTCAACCACGACGCGCAGGTGACACCTCTGGAACCGCCGATCGGAACCGTCGCCGGGCTCGGGCCCGTCACGTCGGCGGATTTCATCAAGACCCGCCTCGACGCGATCACGCTTTAGGCTCCGCCCGTGCGCCTTTCTGGTAGCCGGGGCTACCGAAAAGGCGCACAAGCCCGAAGGGCCTCGTCGGTCAGTTCCAGCCACCGGGTGACGCCGATGTCGTGGAGGAACTGCCGGTCGTGGCTGACCACGATCAGCGCGCCGCGGTAGCTGCGGAGCGCCTGCGTGAGGTGGGCGAGACTCGGCAGGTCGAGGTTGTTCGTCGGCTCGTCCAGCAACAGCAGCCGCGGGGCGGGTTCGGCCAGCAAGATGGTCGCCAGCGCCGCCCGCAACCGTTCCCCGCCCGACAACGCCGATGCGAGCACGTCGGAATCGTTGCCCCGGAACAGGAACCGGGCCAGCTGCGCGCGGATCTGTTCCTGCGACGCGTGGGGCGCCGCCGCCGCCACGTTCTCGGCGACCGTCAGCGACTCGTCGAACACGTCGAGTCGCTGCGGCAGGGCCTTGAACGGAACCCGCGGTCCCGCGGCCACGACGGCGTCGAGCAGGGTCGTCTTCCCGACGCCGTTGCGTCCGACGAGGGCGATCCGCTCGGGACCGACGACGTCCAGCGACACCTCCTGTCCGCTGAGCAGGCTCACGTCCCGGACGGAGACCACCTCCTGGCCCGAGTGCACCTCCGTGGCCGGGAGGTCGATGCGCACCTCGCGGTCCTCCCGCAGGGCACTCTCCGCTTCCGTCAACGACTCCCGCGCCCCGTCGACCTTCGCGATGTGGTTGTTTCGCAGCTTCCCCGCGGATTCCTGCGCCTGGCGCTTCCGCAGTCCCATCACGATCTTCGGTTCGCGCTTGTTCTCGAACATCTTCTGCCCGTACCGCTTACGACGGTCGATCTTGATGCGGGCCTCGACGAGCTCCCGCTTCTGCTTCTGCACGTCGCTGCGGGCATCGCGCACCGCAGCCCGCGCGGCCTCCTGCTCCGCCTCGACGATCTCCTGGTAGGCACTGAAGTTCCCGCCGAACATGCGGATCTCACCACCGCGCAGCTCCGCGACGGAATTCATGAGATCGAGCAGGTCACGGTCGTGGCTGACCACCAGCAGGGTGCCCGGAAACTGTTGCACCACCTCGTAGAGCTTGCTGCGGGACGCGCTGTCGAGGTTGTTGGTGGGCTCGTCGAGGAGCAGCACCTCCGGTTCCTTCAACAGCTGCGCGGTGAGGCCGAGCAGCACGGTCTCACCGCCGGACAGGGTGCCGACGGTGCGATCCAGATCGAACGTGCTGCCGAGCACGCGTTCGAGACCGAGCCGGTGCAGGGTCGACACCGCCCGCTCCTCGATGTCCCAGCGGCCGGTCGCGGCATCGAAATCCTCGGGTGTGCAGTCGCCGGACTCGATGCGGTGCAACGCCGCCCGGAGGTCGGCGATGCCCAGGATCCGGTCGACCTTCAGTGCGGGATCGAGCGTGATGTCCTGCGGCAGATACGCCACCTCGCCCTGCGCCGTCACCGACCCGCGGTCGGCGTGCAGGCGCCCGGCGATCAGCCGGAGCAGGGTGGATTTACCGGAACCGTTGAGACCGACCACCCCGGTGCGTCCGGGGCCGAAGACGGCGTCGAGGCTGTCGAAGACCGGCTCGCCGTCGGGCCAGGTGAACGTGAGGTCGGACAGGGACAGATATGACTGGGCCATAGGGGACTCCCGAGGTGTGTGCGGATGAAGACTCGCGTGACTACCTCGTCAGGAGCAATGGACCGTTCCCCTCTGTCAGACGCGCCCGGTGCGCATCGGTGCCGTTCACGATAGGACGGCGCCGATGCCCGCGCAATCGAATTAAATCTGGGGGCCGTCGGCCCTGAGTTCGTCCACCTTCGCCATAGCGTCGCGGAGTTCGGCGAGCCACTGTTCGCTGTGCTGGCCCGCCAGGCGCACCGTCCACATCAGGGCGTCCGATCGCGACCGCGCCACACCGGCGTCGACGAGCGTGTCGAGAACCTTGCGTTCGGGTTGGCGGAGCCGGGTCATCACCGGAACGGCGAGGTGAGTGAACAGCGTCTTGTGGCCGTCGAGGCTGACGCCCCACGCGACCTTGCGCCCGTATCGTCTCTCGGCCTCGTCGGCGATGCGCATCCGATCGCCCCGGGTCGTTTCGCGGAATCGGGAGATGCGTCCGTCGATCGCCGCCTCGGAACCGGAGTCGGCGGACTCGACGGGCGGCAATTCGCCGACCACCACGATCTCCTCGCGGTCGACCTCGACGGTCGCGGGGCCGGTGAACCAGTCGTCGGGAAGACGGCCGGCGAACCATTCGGCCGCGTCGCTCGCATCGGGGACATCCGCCTGCTGCCATCCACCGGGCCGGCCGAAGCGGCGCGGGCCCGGACCTTGTGTGTTTCTCATGGCGTCCTCCTGGGGACCCTGGTGCCGCGATCACTGCGATGCAGCACTGATTACATGATTACACCGATTATTCGAAGCGCGCCACCACGTCAGGCATGATCGAGTCCGTGCGCACCTCAACCGTTCGTCACAGCCCCATCCGTCCCACCCCCACCCGGAAGGCAGCGGCCGGAATCGCCGTCCTCGCGACGGTGCTCTCCGCCTGCGGACTCTTCGGACCGGACCAGCCCGACACCGTCTCGCAGCAGTTCGCCGACGCCCTGAACAGCGACGACGTGCAGGCCGCCGCCGAACTCACCACCGATCCGGCCGCCGCCACCGCCGCGATCACGGCGATGTACGACGGGCTCGGAAACAAGGACGGGACGTTCACCCGCACCGACGTGCAGGAGTCCGGCGACGACGGCGGCACGTTCACGATGGACGTGTCGTGGCCGTTCGCCCCGGGGCAGGAGTGGAAGTACAGCACCACCGGCAACGCCACCAAGGAAGGCGACGACTGGAAGATCGTCTGGGACCCGGCCGTGCTCGCACCCGGTCTCACCGACGACACCACCGTCCGGTACACCACCACGACCGGGACGCCACCGAAGGTCCTCGCCGCGGGTGGGGCACCGATCCTCGAGCAACAGGTCGTGACGCTGGTCAACCTCGAACAGGGGGCCGACACCGCGGCGGTGGCGGCGTTGCTGTCGCCCATCGCGCCGACGATCACCGCGGCCTCGCTCCAGCAGGATCTTGCCGGCGCCCAGGGCAAGCCGGTCACGGCCATCTCGTTGCGCGCCGAGGACCTGGCGCCGATCGAACCGCAGCTGCGGCAACTCGCCGGCGTGACGCTGGCGCCGCAGACCAGGCTGCTCAGCACCGACAAAGCGTTGGCCTCACCCACCCTGGCGGGCCTCGGTGACCTGTGGCAGGAGGGGCAGGACGCCTCCGCCGGCTGGGCGGTGCAGTTGGTCGGTCAGGACGGCGCGGCCAAGAGCATCGCCGGTGAACAGGGGCCCGACGCCCCCGACATCGCGACGACCCTCGATCTCCCGATGCAGATGGCTGCCGAGCGGGCGCTCGCCGACGTCCCGCAGCAGGCCGCCATCGTCGCCCTGCGACCCTCCACGGGCGAGGTGCTGGCGGTGGCGCAGAACGCTCCGGCCGATGCACTCGGCCCGATCGCGCTGACCGGCCTCTACCCGCCGGGATCCACGTTCAAGACGGTGACCACGTCCGCGGCCCTGCAGGCCGGTGCCGCCACACCGGACACCGTTCTGCCCTGCCCCGGCACCGAGAACATCGAGGGCAGGCAGATCCCCAACGACGACGAATTCGACCTGGGCGCGGTCCCGCTGCACACCGCGTTCGCCCGTTCGTGCAACACCACCATGGGACGGCTGGCGGTCGGGTTGCCGCCCGACGCCCTGCAGCAAGCCGCGCTGCAGTTCGGGCTGGGCGTCGACTACGTGACGCCCGGGCTGACGACCGTGACCGGCAACGTGCCCGTCGCAGACAGTCCGGCGGCCCGTGTCGAGTCCGGGATCGGGCAGGGGCAGGTGACCGCGACGCCGTTCGGAATGGCCATGGTGGCCGCCTCCATCGCGAACGGTTCGACGCCGTCGCCTATGATCGTGCAAGGCCAACCGGGAACCGCCGACAAGACGGCGCCCACCGTGCCTGCGAACGTCACTTCCGACCTCCGGACGATGATGCGCGAAACTGTGACGGGCGGTACCGCTACTGCGCTGCAGGACATTCCGGGACTGCTCGGCAAAACGGGCACGGCCGAGTCGGGAAATGGTCCCGCACACGGCTGGTTCGTCGGAATCAAGGACGACCTAGCATTTGCCGTTTTTATAGCAACAGGTGACAGTTCGGCCCCTGCTGTGCAGGCTGCGGGGCGTTTTCTTCGATAAACCCGTTCGCGCGTTGCTGTTCGGGGATAAGTTGTGGCTCAACCGTAACTCCTTCGTAGGCAAATGGTGCTTGTTACGCATGTGACTGAAAGCAAGATGGTGGACATGGGGAATGGACGATCGCTTGGCCGCCGCAACAGATACGTGATCGCCCTGACGTCGGCAGTCATTTTGGCGGTGATTCTGGCGTCGTGTGTGCTGTCGAAAGAGGAGGCGACCGCTCAGTCGGTCGTCGACGACTTCGTCAACGCGCTGAACGAGGGCGACGCCGCTGCCGCGGCAGCGCAGACCTCGTATCCCAACGCCGCGGAGACGGCGATTCAGCAGATGTTCGACGGTCTCAAACCCGAGGACGCCAAGTTCGACCTGACCCAGTTCATGGATCTCGGCTCCGACTCCGGCTTCTTCACCGTTGGTGCCGCTTGGCATTTCGGTGAGGGCAAGGATTGGACCTACCAGGTTCAGGGTGGTGTGCGGAACCTGTCCGTCGGCTGGCGCATCTCCTGGGATCCGTCGATCCTCGCGCCCGACCTGGGCAACGGGCGTATCGTCCGCTACGACCGGACGGACGCCGCTCCGCCGCGGGTCTTCGACGCGTTCGGCGGGTTGCTCATGAACGAGCAGACCATCAACTCGGTCACCCTCGATCCCGCCACGATGCCCGATCCCGTCGCGACCACCCGGCGTCTCGCGGAGGTCCTCGAGCCGGTGGCACCCCTCGTGACGTCCGACACGATGATGGCGGAGATGGCCGAGAAGCCCGGCCAGCAGGTCACCGCCGTGCTGCTGCGCGACCAGGACTGGGAGTTCCTCGAGCAGGATCTTGCGATCCCCGGCGTCATCACCATCAAGACGCCGAAGCTGATCACGGCGGATCGGCGCATCACGACACCGCTGCTGGATCCGCTGCGCAAGGTGTGGCAGGCCAACCGGGATGCCACGGCCGGCTGGGCCGTCCACCTCGTGGACCCCGACGGCACGCTGATTCCGCAGGCAGGTTTCCAGGGCCCGCCCGGACCGGACATCGTCGCGACCATGGACTCCCGCCTGCAGCTGGCAGCCGAGGAAGCCGTGGTCAGTGTCGGCACCCCCGCGACGATCGTCGCGATCCAGCCGTCCTCCGGCGCCGTGCTGGCCGCCGCGCAGAACAACCAGGCGATGGAGCAGGGGCCGATCGCGTTCCAGGGGCTCTACCCGGCCGGATCGAACCTCGACCTGGTGAAGAAGGCCGCCGGACTGCAGAAGGGCGTCGACCCGTCGTCGCTGTCGATCGAGGACATCGAGAAGGCAGGCAATCAGCTGGGGCTCGGCATGAACTACAAGATCCCGGGCCTCGACCATCAGACCGCCGTCTTCACCGCCGACCAGTCGGGCATGAACCAGGTGATGAACCGTCAGGACAGCGACCTGCCCGCCGTGACGCCGTTCGGGATGGCCATGCTGGCCGCGTCGATCGCGCGGGGCAGCGCGCCGACACCGATGATCGTCCAGGGGCAGCCGGGCACCACGGATGTGGCCGCTCAGCCGCTTCCGGCGAACGTCAACGACCAGCTCCGCGGCATGATGCGCGACAACGTGGTGCGGGGCGGGGCGTCGTTCCTCAACGGCTACCCGGACCTCATGGGCATGAACGGTGCGAGCGGCGACGACCGCTGGTTCTACGGCTCACGCGGCGACCTGGCCTTCGCGGTCTTCGTCGCCGACGCCGACGGTGGGGACCGCGCGGTGAAGATGACCGACATGCTGTTCCGTGAGATGGCGAAGCCGGCGAACTGAGGACACGGTGATGGCGAAGCCAGCGAACTGAGGACACGGTGATGGCGAAGCCGGCGAACTGAGGGAATGGCGGGGCCGTCCGCGCTGATGGAGTAAGTGAGCAAGGGTAAGTTTCTTCTTTGTGTCCCTGCTTGATATCGGTCTTCTCGTCGTAGCGGGGTTCTTCGCGGGACTGGTCGGCTTCGTCACCGGCCTGGCGTCCATCGTGTCGTATCCCGCACTTCTCGCGGTCGGTCTTCCGCCGGTGACCGCGAACGTCACCAACACGGTCGCGATGGTGGCGGTCGGCGTCGGCGCCCTGTCCAACTCGACGCGGGAGGTAGCCGACACCGGCCCCAAGCTGTGGCGCTGGGCGCTGTACTCGGCTGCGGGCGGCCTGGTCGGCGCGGGAATCCTCTTGGTGGCCCCGGCGGGGTCGTTCGAGGCGATCGTTCCGTTCATGGTGGCGTTCGCCGCGCTGGCGCTGCTGTTGCAGCCCCGGCTCCGCGCGCTGGCGGGCGAGCGGGACATGCCACGCGCGTACTCGGTGTCGCTGTTCGCCGTCGCCATCTACGGCGGGTACTTCGGCGCGGGCGCCGGCGTGATCTTCCTGGCGATCGCGCTGATCCTCACCTCGGAGAAGATCTGGCGCGCGACCATCCTGAAGAGCTTTCTCCTCGGCGTCGCGAACCTGGTGGCGGCGATCGGGTTCGCGATCTTCGGCCCCGTCCACTGGGGCGCCGCCGCCGCGATGGCGATCGGCGCCCTGGCCGGTGGCTGGTGCGGCCCGCCCGTCGTCAGGCGGATACCACCGTCCGTCCTCCGCGTCGTCATCGCAATCGCGGGATTCGGGTTGGCCGCGTGGTTGTGGGTGCGCTGAGACGACGCTCAGTGCACACCTTTCATCAGACGCCGGATCCACGGTGACCCGATGGCGAGGAGCACACCGACGGCGATCGAGCCCAGCCCGACCGCGGTGAAGTACGGAACTTCGTTGTTCTCGTCGTAGTAGCCGGCCAGTGTGCCCGCCATGGCGGTGCCCAGGGCGACGGACAGGAAGAACAACGCCACCATTTGGGTGTGGAAGGCCTCGGGCGCCAGCTTGGTCGACAGCGACAGCCCGACCGGGGACAGCAGCAGTTCGGCGAACGTGAACAGCAACAGGATTCCGGCCAGACCCAGCAGCGGTGCGCTGTTCGCGCCGCCACCCGACATCGGGATGAACGCCAGGAACGCGATACCCATGATGACGGTGCCCGCCGCGAACTTGATCGGCGACGACGGCTGACGGGGTCCGAGCTTCGTCCACGCGGCCGCGAAGACGCCGGCGAAGATGATGATGAAGACCGGGTTGATGGACTGCACCCACGACGGCGGGAAATCCCAGCCGAACAGGTTGCGGTCGAGTCGCTTGTCGGAGTACACCGCGACGGTGGTGAACTGCTGCTGGAACAGCGACCAGAACACCGCGCTGGCGATGAACATCGGGATGAACGCGTAGACGCGGCTGCGCTCGACGGCGGTGATGCGGCGGCTCGACAACATGATCGCGAAGTAGCCGATCGCCGCGACGATGGTGAGGCCGACCACGATGTCCGACATGTTGGCCGCGGTGATCACCCCGGTCAGGGACAGGGCCGCGATCACCACGACCGCGGCGGCGCCGATCGCGATCCACTTGGGCCGCTGAGCGCGGGGGAGGGGATTGGGCGGTTCCGCACCGATGCCGCGGAGGTGCTTGCGGCCGAGCGTGTACTGGATCAGTCCGAGGGCCATGCCGATCGCGGCGAGCGCGAAGCCGGCGTGGAATCCGATGGAGTCCTGCGCCCAGCCCGTCAGCAACGGGCCGACGAGGGCGCCGAGGTTGATACCCATGTAGAAAATGGAGAATCCGGCGTCCCGGCGGTCGTCGTCCTCGTCGTAGAGATCACCGACGAGAGATGTGGCGTTGGCCTTGAGCCCGCCACTACCGAATGCGACGCAGACCAGGCCGATGCCCACCCCCCACAGCCCCGGGAACACGGCCAGGGCGATGTGGCCGAGCATGACGAGGATGGCGCTGTAGAACAGGGTCCGTTCGGAGCCGAGGAGCCGGTCGGCGATCCACGCGCCGAGGATGGTGGACAGATACACCGTGCCGCCGTAGGCGCCGACGATGCTGGTCGCGGACGACTCGGCGATTCCGAGGCCACCGTCGGCGGCGGAATAGTAGAGGTAGTAGATCAGGATGCCTTGCATCCCGTAGAAGGAGAACCGCTCCCACATCTCGACGCCGAACAGGTTCGCGAGGGCGAACGGCTGGCCGAAGAAGCTGCGGTCGGACCGCTTCTCGTCCCGGGCCGGATCGATGGTGTCACTCATGGGAAAACTGTCTCACCTCGAGCGGGTGTGCGTGTGCCGTCGGGGCGGATTCGCCGCTATCGGGTGGTGGCGCGCGACTTCGTCACGATCTTCGCGACGGCCCGCCAGCCGAGGAGGAACACGGCGAGCACCGTGCCCGCCACGAGGACGAAACTGAACGCCGTTCCCTGGCCGCTGACGACGCGCAACAGCATGCCCACCACGAGCGTCGACAGCCACACCACGATGCCGGTCGGGACGATGAGGAAGGCGTCGAACTTGTCGCGGTAGAGCGCGACGGTGGCGAGCCAGCCGACCGCCAGGCCGGTCAGGAACGGCCACGCCGTGGTGGCCAGACCCGTCAGTGCGTTGGCTTCGTCGTGGCTGCGGCGGCCGATGGCGCAGAACACGATCACGAGGACGACGTCCAGGACGAGCGCGGGGAGGTACTTCTTCACACGGCCAGCCTAGAGGTGGTGCCTTCTCACAGTTCCGGCTGATCGACTTCGCGCTGATCGCGAGACCGCGCCGGCCGGAACGCGTCGCGAGCTGACGGTCGTGCGGTCACCGATCGTGGAAGGGCACGGCGTTCATACGATGACGCGGTGCGGGTCGATACGTGGGAACGCTCGCAGGTTCCTCATCCGCATCGGGTGATGCACGACCGGGGCTGATCACCGCATTGTTGTAAATCGTACGGCTCGCCCACAGTCGGGCCGGTATGGAGACCCGACGCGTATCCGAGACGAAGAACAGGATTGCCGTGACGAACCAGACGTTGTCCGATCTGGCATCTCATGCCTACATCTACGGATTTCCCCTCGTCTTCAACTTGGACCAGGTCCACCGGTATGTCCACGAGGGAGTCGGAGCGAATCCCGCAGCAGGGTTCAACACCTTCAGCCATGCGCGAGCCTTAGCCGGCCCGGCAGACACGTTCGTGACCATCAACAACGACACCGTGTACTCGATGGCCCAGATAGATCTGTCCGTGGGACCTGTCGCCCTGCACGTTCCGGACACTGCCGGCCGGTACTACGTGCTGCAGTTCGTCGACGCCTGGACCAACAACCTCGCGTACGTTGGCCACCGCGCCACCGGCACCGCCGCCGCCGATTTCCTGCTGGTGCCGCCGGGCTGGAACGCCGGCGAACCGGGCGACGCCACCGTCATCACGTTCCCTACGACCATTGCCTCGATCGTCGGCAGGTGGGGATGCTCCGGCGACGACGACCTTCCGGCTGTTCATGCATTGCAGGATTCGACCACTCTGACCGTGCTCGACGCCGGCACCCGACCCGCGGGTCTCCCGTCGCCGGATCCGACGGTCGGCACCGACCTTCGGTTCTTCGAGAAGCTACGACTGTGGTCACAGGCCTTCCCGCCGGCTACACGCGATCGCGCATTGCAGGACTCGTTCGCACCGCTCGGAATCGACCGATCCGGCCCCACTCCCTACTCGTCACCGGACGACGAGACGGCGGCAGCTCTGCGGGCAGGCTTAGCTGCCGGTCGTCAAAATCTGGACACGGTACTGAAAAAGGGGTCGAGTCCCGAAGTCAACGGCTGGAAGCTGACGTTCCACGCCTTCGACTACAACCTCGATTTCTTCGAAGTCGGTTCGCTCGACGACGCACGATTCAAGATCGAGGACCCGACCTTGCGGATCATCGAGCGGGCTGCCGCAGCCAAGGGAGGGCTCTGGGGGAATCACCCCTACGAGGCGGCATACATCATGACCTACCTCGACGATCAGGGCCGGCAGCTCACCGGTTCGAATACGTACACACTCCGCCTCGATCCGACTCCGCCCGTTGACGCATTCTGGTCGCTGACCATGTACTCGGTGCCGGACTTCTTCCTGGTGAGCAACCCGATCAACCGCTATTCGATCGGTGATCGCACCCCCGGGATCGTGCGCGACGAGGAGGGGTCGTTGACCATCACCATCAGCCACACCAAACCCGCGAGTGATGCCGCGGCCGCGAACTGGTTGCCCTCTCCCGCAGGAGACTTCCGGCCCGTACTCAGAATGTACGAGCCCGCACCATCAGTGCTGGATCAGACGTACGTCATCCCACCGATCACCAGAATCTGAGACTGCGAGCGAACGACAGTCCCAGGTCGGAACGGGCACTCGTTCACTACCGCTGATATCGACGCCCATGGGTCAGGCCTGCAGGCCGGCCTCGATCTCGAGGGTGATGGTGATCTTGTCGCCGACGACGGCTCCGCCGCCTTCGAGGGGCATGTCGATGGTGATGCCGAAGTCCTTGCGGTTGAGGACGGTGGTGGCTTCGAAGCCGGCGACCGGGCCGTTGCCCATGCCGGGGTTGACGCCGTTGAATTCGAGGGCGAGCTCGACGGGGCGGGTGACGCCGTGGAGGGTGAATTCGCCGTCGACGACGTAGTCGTCGCCCTTGGCGCGGACGGCGGTGGAGGTGAAGGTGGCGGTGGGGTACTGCTCGGCGTCGAAGAAGTCGGCGGACTTGACGTGGGCGTCGCGGTCGGTGTTCTTGGTGTCGATGGATGCGACCTGGATTTCGGCGGTGACGGCGGCGGTGCCGTCCTCGGCGACGGTGATCGCGCCGGTGAAGTCGTTGAAGGTGCCGCGGACCTTGCTGACCATGAGGTGGCGGACGGAGAAGCCGACGGTGGAGTGGACGGTGTCGATGGCCCAGGTTCCGGCGGTGAGGTTGGGCAGGGTGGCGGTGGCGGTGGTCATGAAAACTCCTCGGATCGTCGACTCAATTAGTTGAATGTTCAAGTTCTTGTAGGTTCAACTATGAACCCGGTGGATTTCTTCCGCAACCCGAATGTGACGCCTGTCACTCGCGCGACGGGAGGCAGGCCCGCGCGGCGGCGAGGACCGTGGCGCCGGCGGCATCGAGCGGTTCGGTGCTGCGGAGTGCGCGGGCCAGGACGAACGCGCCCTCCAGGCTGGTGACGAAGCCGAGGATCAGACGCCGCGCATCGGTCTCGGCGAATCCGCGGGCGCGCAGCAGGGCGCTGCCCGAGTCGATCCAGCTCGTGAATACGTCGGCCGTGGCCACGCGGAGCACCTCGTTGGTGCTCGCGACCTCGAGTGCGACCGTGGCGATCGGGCATGCGTCCGCGTAATCGGTGGCCACCAGGGTCTCGCCCGCCAACCGGAACCCCACCTCGATCCCCTCGAGGATGTCGGGATGCGCGTCGAGGATGGAGAACACGAGCCGGGCGTACTCCTCGCCCGACGAGCGGATGACCTCCTCGCCGAGTTGCTGCTTGCCGCCGGGGAAGAAGTGGTAGATCGACCCGAACGGGGCGCGCGCCTCCGCCGCGACCTGTTTGAGTCCGGTCCCGGTGTATCCGTTGCGGCGGAAGAGTTCGCCGCTGGTGCCGAGGATCCGGGCCTTCGTGTCTTTCACTTTCCTGCCTCCGACCGTTGCGCTCGGTGCCTACCTGATCGTAACGTGAATTTCAGTAGAACGATCTATCAAATGGAGTGAGCGCCATGAAGCAGATCGACCTCTCCGCAGGCACCGTCGAGTACCACGACACCGGTGGCGACGGCCCCGTCCTCGTGTTCATCTCCGGACTGACGATCGACGGCACCGTGTGGCGACACGTGGTGGAGCGGCTCGTTCCGGACTTCCGCTGCATCCTCCCCATCCTCCCGCTCGGCGCGCACCGCATTCCGATGCACGAGGACGCCGACCTCTCGTTGCGCGGCCTCGGACTGCTGATCGGCGAATTCCTCGAGCGACTCGACCTCGCGGACGTCACACTCGTGCAGAACGACTGGGGCGGCGCGCAAGTGTTCATCGCGCTCGGTGACACCAGCCGCGTCGCGGCGCTCGTCCTCACGCCGTGCGAGGCGTTCGACAACTATCCGCCGGGAATTCCCGGTCGCGCGATAGGTGTCGCGGTGGCGATCCCCGGTGGCCTCGCCCTGACCATGCAGGCGTTGCGATTCCGGGCGATGCGCCGGGCGCCGGCGGCGTGGGGCTGGATGAGCAAGCGACCGGTACCGAAACCGGTGATGGACGGCTGGTTCCGGCCCGCGACCACCGACCGCCGGGTGCGGCGAGACCTGCGCAAGTACACGACATCGCTGCCACCCAAGTCGACGCTGCTGGACTGGGCGGAAGCGAACCGGAGCTTCGACCGGCCGGTCCTCGTGCTGTGGGCCGTCGAGGACAAGGTGATGCCCCGCGACCACGGCCGGCGGTTGGCGGAACTGTACCCGCACGCCCAACTACGGGAGGTCGAGGACAGTTACACGTTGATGCCCGAGGACCGGCCGGACGTGGTGGCGGAGGCGATTCGCTCCTTTGCGGCTTCGCCGCCCGTGAGTACTTCTTAACGTCCGGCGGTTAAGAAGTACTCACGGCTCGATACACCGCCCGGATCGCGGAGGCCGTCACCGACTGATGTGAGCCCATGCCCCACACCGTCCGATCGCCGACGCGGCACTCCGCCAACGTGATCGCCGCGCTGTCGCTATCCGACTTCTGCGAGTGCTGAGTCAGGGAGAGGACGTCCACGTCCACGCCCTTCGACGCGAGGACATGGGTCATCGCCTCGACGGGGCCGGTGGCCACCGCCTCGCCCGACACTTCCACACCGTCGACGTCGAACACGACGAACAGCCGGTCACCGTCCGCGCCGTGCTCGACGGACCAGCGGCCGAGGCCGCCCCGATAGCCGTGCTCGGCGCAGAACAGCGTCCACAGTTCCTCGGCCGTGATCTCGAGCCCCGACGTGTCCGCCGCCTCCTGCACCTTCGCGGCGAAGTCGATCTGGAGCCGCCGCGGCAGCGTGACACCGTATTCGGTCTGCAGCAGGTGCGCGATGCCCCCTTGCCGGATTGGCTGTTGATGCGGATGACGGCCTGGTAGTCGCGTCCTACGTCCGCCGGGTCGATCGGCAGGTACGGCACCGCCCACGGTGCGCTCCTCGCATCCAGCCCTGCTGCTGCTGCGGACGCCCGATGCTCCGCGAATCCCTTCTTGATCGCATCCTGATGGGTACCGGAGAACGCCGTGTACACGAGGTCGCCGCCGTAGGGGTGCCGCTCGTGAACGGGAATCCGATTGCAGTACTCGACGGTTCGCCGCACCGTGTCGATGTCCGAGAGGTCGATCATCGGGTCGACGCCCTGCGCGTGCAGATTCAGGGCCAGCGTCACCAGATCGACGTTGCCGGTCCGCTCACCATTGCCGAACAGGCAGCCCTCGACCCGCTGCGCACCCGCCAGCACCGCCAGTTCGGCGCAGGCGACCCCGGTGCCGCGGTCGTTGTGCGGGTGCACCGACAGGATGACCGACTCCCGCCGCTCCAGCTGCCGGTGCACGTACTCGATCTGATCGGCATACACGTTGGGCGTCGAGACCTCCACCGTGGCAGGCAGATTGTGGATCACGGGACGGTCGGGGCTCGCGTCCCACAGTCGGGTCAGGCTGTTGCACACGTCGAGCACGAAGTCCGGCTCGGTCAGGTTGAACACCTCGGGTGAGAACTCGAACCGCCGGCCCCGAATGATCGCCGGCGCCGCGTGCCACCTCCTGCGCTGCATCGAAGATCAACCGGTGCAGCGCTTTCCGGTCCTTGCCGAGCACGACGGAGCGCCACGTCGGCGCCGTCGCGGTATACATGTGCACCACGACGTTCCGCAGTCCCTCGACCGCCTCGTACGTCCTGGCGATCAGATCGTCGCGGGCCGCGGTGAAGACGACGATCGTCACGTCCTCGGGCACCAGGTCCAGACGCACGAGGTCGCGGACGAAGTCGAAATCGGTCTGGCTCGCGGACGGTATCCGACCTCGATCTCCTTGTAGCCGATCGAGATCAGCAGTTCGAAGAACGTGCGTTTGCGCTCCGGATCCATCGGCTCGGCGAGGGCCTGGTTGCCGTCGCGCATATCGCCGGGAACCCACAGCGGGGCGGTGGTGGTGCGTCGCGCCGGCCAGGTGCGGTCGAGGTCGGGGACGGGAACGCGGTCCCAGATCGCGCGGTAGCGATCGGAGGGCATCGGCGAGGGTTGCTGGGTGTTCCAGGTGGGGACGGTGCTGGTCATCACGGTCTGCTCCTCGGAAAGGGGGTGCACGAGACGACCGACGCGGCGAAACCCCGCGGCAGGGTGCCGGCCTTCAGGCCCCGCCGCGGCAGTGGAGGAGAAGTCCACGGAACGCCACGGCGCTAGACAAGGAGAAAATCACTCATCAGACAACCTGAGGAGTTCTGAGTGACCTCGTCGATACGACGCCACCTGCTGACGGACCAGGCGGCGGACCTGCTGCGCTCTCGGATCGAGAGCGGTGAATGGGAGGTCGGCGCCAAGCTCCCCGGCGAGACCACACTGGCCGCGGAACTGGGCGTCGGACGGTCGACGGTGCGCCAGGCCGTCCGGATGCTCGCGGGCCTCGGCATGCTCGAGTCGCGGCAAGGGGCCGGCGTCTTTCTCCGCGGGTCGTCGCCACGGCAGGGCTGGGACCGGGTGCTCCGGACCGAGGAGATCCGGCACGTCGTCGAGGTGCGTAACACCGTCGAGATCGAGGCGGCCCGGCTGGCCGCGGCCCGGCGCGGCGAGGACGATGTCGCGGCGCTCCGCCAGGCCCTGGACGCCCGGTCCGCAGCGTCCGGAACCGGGGCTGCCGCGTTCGTCGACGCAGACATCGCCCTGCATCGCGCGGTCGTGGTCGCGGCGCGCAACCCGGTGCTGACCGAATTGTTCGAGACGTTCGTCCCGCGGCTGCGCGAAGCGATGCTCGACCTGATGGACGTGCTGGACCTGACCGCGCACAGTGAGCCCGACGCGGACGACCACCGACTGCTGGTGGAGGCGATCGCGGACGGCGACGCCGAGCAGGCCGTCCGGATCATGCGGCTTCGCCGCCTGTGAGTACTTGTCAACGTCCGGCGGTTAAGAAGTACTCACGGCTGGGAGTCGGGCTCGGGGTCCCCGGTGTGCTTCGTGCGCTTGGTGGTCGGTGACGATTGCTCCCGGCGCTCGAACTCGAGGTCCATCTCCAGGTCCTCGTGCTGGTTGTGCCGGAACAGGATGAAGAACACCACCCAGCCGACGATCGCGACGAGGATGTAGCTCACGACGCGGTAGACGAACACCGCCGCGAGGGCCTGCGACGCGGTGGCTCCCGCCGCCGTCAGCGTCGCGATCAGGGTGCCGTCGACGAACCCCAGCCCGCCCGGCGCGAGTGGAATGCTGCCCACGGCCTTGGCCGCGGCGAACGCGATCAGCAGACCCGCGAACGACGGTTCCGCGCCCACCGCCCAGCAGGCGAAGCCGAGGCACGCGACGTCGGCGAGCCGGTGCACCGCCGACCACCCGAACGTGATGACGGAATCCCTGCGGCTCAGCTCGACCGAATCGAGCTGGCTCAGGATCTCCTTCCACCGTTCGACACCCGTCTCGGGGGGATTCTTGCGGAACTTGTTGTACCGGGTGAGCACCCAGTGTCCGATCGACTCGATCGAGTCGGGGTTACGTGAGATGTATCGCAGTCCGTAGAACAGTCCGAACGCGGCCACCAGCGACAGTGCCAGCGTGACCGGACTCACCTTGGTGCCCACCGCGAACGCGCCTGCAGCGCCGAGCAGCGCGAGGCTGCCCGCGGCGATCACTCCGGAGATCGCCAGCTGCCAGGACGCGACGATGGGGGTGGCACCCCACTTGCGGGTCTGCTTGTAGGTGAAGGCGGTCGAGAACACCTGACCGGCCGGCAGGCTCACGGCCATCGCGGTGCTCGCGTAGATCACCGACACCGACTTCAGCTGGCTGACGACGACCCCACCCGCCTGCAGCAGCCGCTGCTGGACCGCGCCGTACCCGCTCAGGGAGACGGCTTGGGCTGCGATACATGCCGCGACCCACCCCCAGTGGATCTCGGTGAGTGCTTTCCACGAGTCGCTGAGGGTGGGCCACAGGTAGATGCCCTCGACGGTCAGCAGGGCCAGGAGGCCGGCGCCGAGTAGCCATTTGATCCACCAGTATCGGCTTCGCTGCCGAGGAGGCTCGGCAGTGGGCGGGTCGGATCGAGGCTGGGCCACCTGGCCAGCGTAACCAACGGGTAGCGGATTACTCCGGATAGTCCTCCGGCCAAGCCAGATGGGTGTTGCGGCGGCGCCCCCGCAACTGGACCTGTTCGCCGAGTTCCCAGTGCGCCTGTTCGTCGTCGTCCGCGAAATACAGGGCGCTCGTCGAGGCCAGCACACGGCTGGGGTGGAGCTTGGCGAGTTCGGTGAGCCGCGACGCCTCGTTGACGGGGTCGCCGATCACCGTGTACTCGAAGCGTTCGGCGGCGCCGATGTTGCCGGCGACGGCGAGGCCTGCGGAGACGCCGATACCGACGTCGAGGCCGGTGATCTCGTTCAGCGCGAACCGCAGCTCCCGGGCCGCCGCCAGCGCCGCCGTCGGTGCGTCGGGGCGGTCGAGCGGGGCGCCGAAAATCGCGAGAGCCGCGTCACCCATGAACTTGTTGACGAAGCCGTGGTGCCGGTCGATCACGTCGACGACGACGCGGAAGAACTCGTTGAGCAGGTTCACGACCTCGCCCGGGGGACGCTCCGCGGCGGCGCCGGTGGAGCCGACCATGTCGACGAACAGCACCGCGACGAACCTCGTCTCCCCGCCGAGTTCGGTACCGAACTGCAGGGCCCGCCGTGCGACGTCCTCACCGACGTGCTGACCGAACAGTTCGCGCAGCAGCCGCCGTTCATCCGATTCGCGCATCATGCGGTTGAACCCGACCTGCAGTCGCCCGATCTCGCTGCCGTCGAACACCTCGACCCGGACGTCGGTGGCGCCGCGCTGGACGCGTTCGATGGCCCGTCGCAGCTGCTTGATCGGGTCGGAGATCTGGCTGGCCGTCAGCATCGACAGCGCGAACGCCTGCGCGATCGCGATGATCGACAGCAGCATGATCGCCCACGCGAGCGCGTTCGGGGAGAACACCAGGTCGGTGGTTATCTGCGTCACGCACAGCAGGATGATGCCGATGACCGGCATCAGCGTTCCGAGACCCCACGTCATGGCCATCCGGGTACCGACACCGGGTGCCATGGTCCGGTCGAACTCGCCCTCGCTGAGCGCGCGGGCGGCCACGGGACGCAGGATGCGTTCGCCGAGCATGTAGGTGAAACCGAACGTCGTGGTCGCGGCCATGCAGACGGTGACGATCACCGCCACCGCGAGTTCCGGCATCTCGGTGATGGTGAGCAGCACGAAGATGATGCCGCCGAGGATCCACAGCACCAGGTGCACGATCGCCTGTCGCAGCGGTGCGTGCAGCGCCGACATCTGCTCGCTGCGCGTCGGCGGACCCCCACGCAACTGCCAGCGGACTACCGACCTCAGCATCATCGCCGCGGCCGTGAGACTCACCACGGCGGCGAACGCGAGATAGCCACCGAAGATCGCGACGTTGCGGACCCGGTCGGCGATAATTTCCTGCGATTCGGGGATGGGCACGCCGTAACGCACGAACGCGAAGACGAGGATGGCGCCGATGAAATTGGCGAGGAGCATCGAAACCATATAGAGCGGCCATCTGCTGCGGACCGTCGCCGCGATCGCTCTATAGGATTTCCGCACGCCGTTCAATTTAGCGGGGGGTGTACCGGGTGGCGTAGGACACGTCCCCTAAAAGGCGCATATGCGTGCCCTGCGCGCGTGTTTCGCACGCGAATCGCCCGGCACTGTCCGAACCTCGATACGCTCCGCACGTGAACGCGAACGAGCAACGCTCGGACACTGCCGCGGTAACACAGGGCGGGGGTCACCCCTCGGCGTCCGTGCACCCGGTGGTGCGGGTGGCGGCCGAATGGACGTGGCGGCTCCTCGTCATCTTCGCGGGCCTGCTGACCCTCGGATACATCGTGACCAGGCTCGACACCGTCCTCATTCCGGTGGGCCTGGCGCTGCTCTCGTCGGCGCTGCTGGTGCCGCTCGTCGACTGGTTGCAGGGCAAGGGCGTGCCGCGGTCGGCTGCCGTCCTGGTCGTCCTCATCGGTTCGATCGGCATCGTCGCCGGGATCATGACGTTCGTCGTCGAGCAGTTCATCGAAGGTCTTCCCGGCCTGACCGAACAATTCGAGGCGAGCGTCACACAGATCCAGGGGTGGCTCACGGACGGCCCGTTGCACTTCAGCGAGGATCAGATCCGGCAGGCCGGCGACTCGGTGGTGAAGTCCATCCAGGACAACCGCCAGCAGCTGACGAGTGGGGCACTGACCACCGCCACTGTCGTCGGCGAGATCTTCACCGGAGCCCTGCTGACGCTGTTCACCCTCATCTTCTTCCTCTACGGCGGATCTCAGATCTGGGAGTTCGTCACCCGCCTCGTCCCCACCGCGTCGCGGCGACGGGTCCGGCTGGCGGGGAGTCAGGGGTTCGGCTCGCTGATCGGGTACGTCCGGGCCACGGTGGCGGTGGCCGCCGCGGACGCCATCGGAATCGGCGCGGGACTGGCGATTCTGGGAGTTCCGCTCGCCCTGCCGCTGGCGTCGCTCGTGTTCATCGGTGCGTTCATCCCGATCGTCGGTGCGTTCCTCACCGGGTTCCTCGCTGTGCTGGTTGCCCTCGTCACCAAGGGATTCCTCACCGCGCTGATCGTGCTCGGCATCATCATCGGGGTGATGCAACTCGAGGCCCACGTGCTGCAACCCCTGCTGCTCGGCCGCGCGGTCCGGTTGCACCCGCTCGCGGTGGTGCTGGCCATCACCACCGGCATCGTGCTCGCCGGGATCGTCGGCGGCCTCCTGGCGGTGCCGATCGTCGCGCTGCTGAACACGGCGGTGCGCTCGCTCATGTCCGCGGATCCCGAGGCCACCTACGACGCACTCGAGGTCGACGACCCGGCAGTCCCGCTCTATCCCGCCGAGGCCGACGTCCCGCACCCGCCGCATCC